>NZ_JBEPAK010000307.1:0-7298 GCF_040298565.1 Kitasatospora sp. NPDC001539
CCAGGACGGCACCGCCTCGGCCCACGGCCCGTACCGCAGTAGGTCCACCAGCGCGACGACGGCCACCAGCAGGCCGGCGGACCAGCCGCCGAACCGCCGGGCGAGGCCGGCGCAGAGCGGGGTGAGCGCGGTGAGCCCCAGGTACACGCCGATGTACCAGAGCGGCTGCACCACCAGCGTGGCGCCGGTGCGCAGGGTGTCCGCCGGGACTCCGAGCCGGGGCAGCAGCGGGATCAGCAGTGCCCAGACGGCCGTCACGCCCAGCACCGGGCGCAGCAGCCTGACCGTCCGGCCGCGCAGCCAGCTCCCGTACGTCAGGCCCTTCTCGCGGGCCCGGTCCAGCGAGCGGACCGAGGAGTGGCCGCCGACGAGGAAGAACACCCCGAGCATCTGGAGCACCCAGCTGACCGGGGCGAAGAAGCCGAGCGAGGAGAGCGGGCTGGCGTTGTGCAGCGCGCCGTCGGGGGACAGGGTGAGGCCGCCGAGCATCCAGTGGCCGATCGGTACGGAGAGCAGGGCGAGGGCGCGCAGCCCGTCCAGGGCGCGGTCGCGGCTCGCGGGAGTCTTCGCGTCGACCTTCTCGGCGGCGCGGCGCAGGGTGGTGAGCGGGTGGGCCATGGCGGTGCTCCTTCCGGGGCGGGTTCCGACGGGGTCAGCCGCGCCCGAGGGCGATGGCGGCGTAGGCGGCGAGCGAGGCGGTGCCGGGGGCGAAGTAGCCGGAGTGGCCGTGGGATCCGGTGGCGGGCACGGGGCGGGCGCCGAAGCCGGGGGCGGTCGGGTCGGCGCCGTGGCCGAGGCCGAGCAGCCGGACGTGGGGCACGTCGCCGATCCAGTCGGAGCCGTTGCGGGCGGTGGCCCAGAGCGGGACCCCCGGGTCGAGGTCGGCGCCCGAGTCGACGCCCATGCCGGGCGAGCCGAGCACCACCAGGCCGGAGGCCCGGGCGGGGCCGGGGCGGGCCAGGCCGCACACCACCGAGCCGTAGCTGTGGCAGAACACCGTGGGCGGGGCCTGCGGCCGGGTGCTGACGGCGAGTCCGTCGAGCAGCCGGGTCAGCCGGGTGGCGCCGGCCCGGGCGAGGTCCTCGGTGGCGGCGTCCGGACCGAGTCCGACGGGCGTGGTGTAGCCGGCCCAGGCGATCACGGCGGTCTGTCCCCCGGTGGCCCCGTGCAGGGCGCGGGCCATGCCGGCGGCGGTGCCGTACGGGTCGCCGGCGCGGTCGAAGCTCTGCAGGTCGGTGTCCGAGCCGGGGACGACGACGGCGGTGCGGCGGGCGGTGGCGAGGTCGCCGTACACCTCGGCGACCTGGCCGCGGCCGCGCGGGTCGAACGCCAGGACGTGCCGGCCGCCGTCCAGCAGGGTCCGGTAGCGCTCGGCGCGGGTGCGGGCGGCCCGGTGGTCCTCCGGGGTGAGGGCGGGGTCGGTGGCCCGGGCGAGTTCCCGGGTGCGTTCGGCGGTGAGCGCCAGGGCGTTGGCGCGGTAGCGGAGCTCGACGGGCGCGCCGTCCAGGTTGCCGACCACCAGCGGGTGCCGGGTGGCCAGGGCGTCCTGCTGGGCGGGCGTCAGGGCGCCGAAGAAGGCGGCGATCCCGGCGGGCGTGGTGGTGGCCGGGTCGGGCAGCCGGAGGCCGAGGGCGGTGTCGGCGGTCCAGGCGGCGCTGCCGGGCGGCGGACCGGTGACGGCGCTCTGGGTGCCGGCGGCCCAGCCGCCCGCGCCGAGCACCGCCGCCAGTGCCACCGCGGTGGCGGCGATCCCCCGCCTGACCCGAAACCTGCGCATGTCCCTGCTCCCTCGGCCGTTCGGCGTTTCCGACGAAGAGGAAGGTAGGAATGCGACGGCCCCGCGGACGTCAGACCGCGGGGCCAACTCCCGGGTGCTACCCGGGTATCAGGAGGGCTGTCAGGCCTGACCGGGCGTCACCAGACCGGACTCGTAGGCCAGCACCACGGCCTGGGCGCGGTCGCGCAGGTCGAGCTTGGCGAGGATGCGTCCGATGTGGGTCTTGACGGTCTGCTCGGCGAGCACCAGGTGCCCGGCGATCTCCTGGTTGGAGAGGCCGCGGGCGATCAGCTCCAGCACCTCCGTCTCACGCGGGGTCAGGCCGTTGAGCCGCAGCCTGGGGTCGCGGCGCCTGGCCGGGCGGCTGCGGGCGAAGTCCTCGATCAGCCGGCGGGTCACCGAGGGCGCGAGCAGCGCCTCGCCGTCCGCGACCACCCGGACCGCGGCGATCAGGTCGGCGGGCGGGGCGTCCTTGAGGAGGAAGCCGCTGGCCCCGGCGCGCAGCGCCTCGTACACGTAGTCGTCCACGTCGAAGGTGGTCAGCATCAGCACCTTGGGCCGGTGCGCGCCGGGCACGGCCGGTTCGAGCAGTCGGCGGGCCGCCTCCAGGCCGTCCATGACGGGCATCCGGACGTCCATCAGCACCACGTCGGGGTGGGTGCGTCCGCTGACCTCCAGGGCCTGGGCGCCGTCCGCCGCGTCCCCCACCACGTCGATGTCGCTCTGGGCGCCCAGCAGGGCGGCGAAGCCGGCCCGGACCATGGCCTGGTCGTCGACGATGATCACGCGGATGGTCATGCGGGTGTCTCCAGAGGAAGGTCGAGCGGCAGGACGGCGGCCACCTTGAAGCCGCCGTCCGGCAGCGGGCCGGTGTCCAGCCTGCCATCGACCAGCCGGACGCGTTCGCGCATTCCGACCAGACCCTGCCCGGTGCCCTCGACGGAGGCCTCCAGCGACTCGGTGCGCTGCGGCGGGGGCGCGTTGACCACGGTCAGCCGCAGCTCCGGGCCGTCCGCCGAGAGCGACACCCAGGTCCGCGCGCCGGGGGCGTGCCGGACGACGTTGGCCAGCGCCTCCTGCACGATCCGGTAGACGGACAGGCCGACGGCCTGCGGCACCCGCTCGGCCAGGCCGTCCTCGACGGCCAGTTCGGCGGGCACCCCGGCCCGGCCCACCGTCTCGACCAGCTGGGCGAGTTGGCCCACCCCGGGCTGCGGGGCCTTCTCCGCCGTGGACTCCTCGCTGCGCAGCACGCCGAGCAGCCGGCGCATCTCGGCCAGCGACTCGCGGGCGGTGCCGGCGATCGTGGCGAACTCCTCGGCGGCGTCGTCCGGCACGCCCTCGATCCGGTACGGCGCGCTGGCGGCCTGGACGGCGATCACGGACATGTGGTGGGCCACCACGTCGTGCAACTCCCGCGCGATCCGCGCGCGTTCCTCCAGCAGGGTGCGCCGCTCGCGTTCCACCTCGCTGATGTGCGTCTGCTCGGACAGCAGCCGGCGGGCCTCGGCGCGTTCCCGCAGGGCGCCGCCGAGCACCAGGACGGCGCCGGTCAGCGCGATGCCGAGGACGGCGTTGTCCGAGCTGTGGTGGGAGCTGGCGCCGACGAGCGACAGGACCAGCCCGGAGCCGGCGGTGACCAGCCAGACCGCGACCAGGGTGCGTCTCGGTTCGCGCAGCGAGAGCGGAACCATCAGGAACAGGTAGCCGATCAGGCTGGTGGGGATCCACGGCCAGGGAGCGCCGGATCCGTTGCCGACGGTGAGGACCAGCACGGCGGCCAGCAGGTCGGTGACGCCGATCATCCACCAGGCGGCCAGCGGCCGGCTCACGGCGAGCAGCAGCGGTGCGGTCTGCGCGACGGCGAGCGCCCCGGCCAGACCCCCGTCCAGCCCGTAGTCGTGGGCCATCACGTTGATCCCGCTCGGCAGCAGCGAGCTGATCGCGGCCACCGCGAGGACGTACGGGAGGTGGCGGATCCAGGGGCGGGAGGACTGGGCCAGCAGCGGGGTGTGGTCGGCGGACGGCCGGGCGAGCGTGCCGAGCAGCGCCCGCGCCGCGCCCGCGGGGCCGGACCGGGGGGACGAGACGATCATCGGGCCAGCCTAGGGGCGCGGGGCCCGTCCGGCGTCCGACCGGGGACCGGGATCCCCGGTAGTACCCGGGTATGACCCGGGCCCGTCCGGGGGCCCGGGTGACGGGCACTCACGGGCGCTCGTGCGTCCTCAAGGGGCGCACGGGCGCTCAGGGGCGCTCGCGCTCACGGGCGCCAGTGCCCCGCCAGGGCGGGTCCGAGTTGGTCGAAGTGGCGCTCGATCACCGCGACCATGCCCTCGGGGCCCGCCGGCTCCTGCTCGGCGGTCCAGGACAGGTGGGCGGAGCGCACCAGGCTGCCGAAGACGGCGGCCAGCACGACCGGTCGCAGGTCCTCGGCCGGGTCCAGCCCCTCGCGCTCGGCGAGCACCTCGACCACCAGCCGCTCCTGCTCGGTGACCCGCCGCAGGTGGGCGGCGAGCAGCGCGGGCGTGTCCTCGATGATCCGCAGCAGCTCCAGGGCGCTGCTGATCGAGCCGGGGCCGGAGGCGCGGTCGTTCCCGAGGTCCCGCCAGGCCTTGACGATCGAGGCGCGCAGGGCCTGGAGCGGGGTCTCCTCGGCCGGGCGGTGGCGCAGGCACTCGATGAAGTAGTCCTCGGCCTCGGCCATGACGGCGAGCGCGACCTCGTCCTTGTTGGCGAAGTAGCGGAAGAAGGTGCGCTGGGAGACGTCGACGGCGGAGGCGATCTCGTCGACGGTGGTGCGGGCGAAGCCCTGGCTGAGGAAGAGCAGGTGGGCGGCCTGGACCAGGGCGTCCCGGGTCTGCTGCTTCTTGCGCTCCCGCAGTCCGGGCGCCCGGCCGAGGCCCTCGGGGGTGCCGACGGGAGGAGAAGTGCGAGCGGCCATGGCGGGGCCTTCCGGGCGCTGGTGGGGCGGGTGGGAGCACAACCTTAGCCTCCTGCCAAATGTCAGTTCAGGCCACAAGTCATCGTTTGCCGATTGTCAGAGGCTAACATAATCTCCCGGGAGTGGCGCTCGTCGGCCGGGCACTCGTGGGGACGGGTGGGCCGTCGCAGCGCCACGACCACGTCCGGTCGTCGCAGCACCGCGTTCGTCCGAGTTCGATCTCCGCTACGCCCCCGGAGGGCCAGATGAGCCAGTCCGTCGCCAAGAACTCCAGGGCGGAGGCACCGCCGCCGCCGAATCCGCCCACCGGGGGAGGGCTCAAGGGACACCCCTGGCTGACCCTGCTGACCGTCGCGGTCGGCGTGATGATGGTGGCGCTGGACGGCACGATCGTCGCCATCGCCAACCCGGTGATCCAGGAGAAGCTGAAGGCCGCGCCCTCCGACATCCAGTGGGTCACCAGCGGCTACCTGCTGGCGCTGGCGGTCTTCCTGATCACCGCCGGCAAGATCGGCGACCGGTTCGGCCACAAGACCACCTTCCTGGTGGGCGCCGTCGGCTTCGCCGCCACCTCGGCCGCGATCGGCTTCGCCGGCAACATCCAGACCGTGATCGCCTTCCGCGTCCTCCAGGGCCTGTTCGGCGCGCTGCTCCAGCCCGCCGCGCTCGGCCTGCTGCGCGGGGCCTTCCCGGCCGAGAAGCTCAACATGGCGATCGGCATCTGGGGCGGGGTGATCGGCGCCTCCACCGCGGCCGGGCCGATCGTCGGCGGCCTGCTGGTCGAGCACGTCAACTGGGAGTCGGTGTTCTTCATCAACGTCCCGGTCGGCCTGATCGCGCTCGTCCTGGGCCTGTGGATCCTCCGGGACGTCCGGGCCGAGAACGCCGTCCGGTCCTTCGACGTGCCGGGCATCGCCCTGCTCTCGGCCGGGATGTTCGCGCTGGTCTTCGGCATCATCAAGGCCCCGGCGTGGGGCTGGGGCGACGCCAGGACGCTGCTGTTCCTGGGCGGCGCGGCGCTGCTGATGGTGCTGTTCGCGCTGTGGCAGGGCCGGGCGAAGGAACCGCTGATCCCGCTCAGCCTGTTCCGCTCGGTGCCGCTGTCGGCGGGCGTGCTGCTGATGGTCCTGATGGCCTTCGCGTTCTTCGGCGCGATCTTCTTCGTGACCTTCTACCTGCAGAACGTGCACGGGATGAAGCCGGTCGAGGCCGGGGTCCACCTGCTGCCGATGACCGGCATGATGATCGTCGGTTCGCCGCTGGCGGGCCTCGCGATCGGCAAGCTCGGCCCGCGGATCCCGATCACCGCCGGGATGCTGATCACCACCGCCGCGATGTTCGGCATGTCCACCCTGGACACCGGCTCGGGCACCGGCGCCATGTCGCTCTGGTTCGTCCTGATGGGCCTCGGCATCAGCCCGGTCATCGTCGGCGCCACCGAGGTCATCGTGGGCAACGCCCCGCTGGAACTGTCCGGTGTGGCCGGCGGCCTCCAGCAGGCCGCAATGCAGGTCGGCGGCAGCCTCGGCACCGCCGTGCTGGGCGCGCTGATGGCCGCCAAGGTCGGCGACGTGCTGCCCGGCAAGTGGGCCGCGGCCGGCCTGCCGCCGGTCGAGGGCGCACAGGCCGAGGGCCTCGAGCAGGCCGCCCAGCTCGGCATCGCCCCGCCGGCCCCGCCCGGCACCCCGCAGCAGGCGGTGGACGCGATGGCGGGGGCGGTGCACCAGTCCTTCGTCAGCGGCATGTCGCTCGCCTTCGCGGTGGCCGCCGTCGTGGCCTTCGCCGCCGCGGTGCTCGGGCTGCTGACCCGCCGCGGCAGCACCGACGCGGGCCCGGCCGTACACATCTGAGCGGACGCGCGCCACGGCGGCCCCGGACCCCACCGGTCCGGAGCCGCCGTCGTGCCGTGCGGGTCCGTGCCGTGCGGGCCCGTGCCGTGCGGGTCCGTGCCGTTCGGACCGAAGGGGTTCGGGCCGTAGGTGTTCGGAAACCGGGGCGTTCGGACCGGCTTTCAGGCCCGGGTGAGCGCCACCAGCGGGACCGTCCGCGCGTCGGTGCGGAAGCCGGCGAACTGCGGCTGGGCGGCGATCTGGCGGGCCCAGAGCCGCTCGTGCTCGGACGGGTCGACCGGGGCCGCCAGGGCCGGGTAGCGCTCGGCGCCGACCTCGACGGTGACCTCGGGGTGGGCGACGAGATTGCGGTACCAGGCCGGGTGCGCGGGGCTGCCGCCGTTGGAGGCGAAGACCACCAGCCGGTCGCCGTCCGGCAGGTGGACCAGCGGAGTGGTGCGCGGCTCCCCGCTGCGGGCGCCGACCACGGTGAGCAGCAGGAGCGGGGTGCCGGTGAACTCGCCGCCGACGGCGCCCTTCCCGGCGCGGAACTCGGCGATCACCCGCCGGTTGAACTCACCCGTGCCGTCGGCGGGTTCGGGGTGGTGCCGGGTGGTGGCCCCGGGTGCCTTCTCGTCCGTCATGCCGCCGAGCGTAGGGCCTCACACCGGTGTGAGGGTCAACCCCGCCGGCCGCCGAAGAAGCCGGCCGCCGAAGAAGCCGGACGCCGAAGGGGCCGGGCCCCCGACGG
>NZ_JBEPAK010000308.1:0-7291 GCF_040298565.1 Kitasatospora sp. NPDC001539
AAGTCGGATCCACCGACTTCCCACTCCGGCCGGTTCGCTACCGTGTTCCCCATGACGGATCCCAGACCCCATCACTACCGCTTCGTCCACCGCGTGCTCCCCCGCCAGGTACTGGAGTTCGGCCCGCGGGTGACCACCCCGGCGCCGGACGGCGGCAGCCTGCTGCCCGTCCTCACCGGCATCTGGGACGACCTCGGCCAGAGCCTCCCGCCCGAGGACCGGCTGCCCAGCCGCGGGCTCGACTGCCGCCACCTCGCCACCGACGACCACACGATGCTGCTGGTCACCCTCCCCGCGCCGGTCGGCGCCACCGAGGCCCACTTCGCCGCCGCCGTCCACCCCCGGGGCGCCAAGGCCGTCCGCTACCTGACCCTCGAACACGCCCTCAACCCCTTCGACGGCAGCGTCGGCACCGTCCTCGGCGAATGGACCACCGAGAGCCACCTCAACCACGGCCCCGGCCCCTCCCCGGTCGCCGAACTCTTCGTCGCCGCCGTGGCGGAGCTCACCGCCCCGAAGAAGCGCCGCTTCTGGCGCCGCTGAACCCACCGCGGGGGCCTCCCGCCGCCAGGATTCCGTACGCGTCCCGCGGAAGCACCGCACCACCGATCACCCATCCGGCGACCGGCGTTATGCTCGGCCGGTCCGACAACCGACGCATCGGGGGAGATGATGGCCGACTTCACGGTCAGCCCGGAGCTCCTGGCCAAGCTGGCCAACGACCTCAGGGGCTGCGGCGACGAACTCGACCAAGGGCTGAAGGCACTCAAGGAGGCGAGCCGCGACGGGCTCGGCTTCGACTTCCTGGAGGAGGCCGGCAAGCACTTCCAGGAGAAGTGGGAGTACGGCCTCAAGAAGGTCCGCGAGTGCGTCAAGGTCCTCGACGACGGCCTCGGCAAGGTCGCGCAGTCCTACGACGGCACCGAGCAGTCCATCGTCAAGGCCCTCAGCCCGGCTGCGGGGCAGTCATGACCGACCCCAAGCCCCAGCCCGACTGGTCCGGCCTCGGCTTCAACCCCGCGCCCGGCGACCCAGGCGCCGTGTCCGGCCTCAGCGCGAGCCTGCGACGGGTGTCCCAGCACCTCACCGGCGTCCACACCACGCTCTCCCAGATCTCCGCCAACCAGGGCGAGTGGACCGGCGACGCCGCCAAGGCCTTCGCCGGCCAGTTCGGCAAGCTCCCCGGCTACCTCCAGGACGCCGCCGACTCGATCACCGCCGCCTACCAGGCCCTCGACACCTGGTACCAGACGCTGAACGAACACCAGCCCAAGGCCGTCGAGTTGGCCCGCGCGGCGCTCACCGCCCTGCAGGACAAGGAACGGGCCGAACAGGCCCACCGCACCGCGGCCGCCGCCCCCGACCTCGAACTGGCCGGCAAGAGCTTCCCCGACGACGCGTCCCTCGCCGCCGCCGAGAAGCGCTACAACGCCGCCAGGAACCACCTCGACCAGGCCGCCAAACTCGTCAGCAGCGCCACCTCCACCCTCACCGGCCTCCAGAACCAGGCCCACGAACTCGCCGAGAACCACAAGGCCGACGCCCACAAGACCGCCACCGCCATCCGCAAGGCCGCCGACAGCAAGGCCCCGCCGGAGCCCGGCTGGCTCAGCAAGGTCGGCAACTGGCTGAAGAACCACGGCGCGGACCTGCTGACGGTGGCGGCGGGCGTCTGCGGCGTCGCGGCGATCTTCTTCCCGGCCTTCGCCCTGCCGGCGATCCTGCTCAGCGCGGCGGCCGCGGGTGCCCACGCGACCCAGTACGCCGTCAAGGGCCAGCTGTGGCCGCCGCAGAAGAACATCGGCAACTGGCTGACCCTAGGCGGTGACGTGCTGGGCGCCATTCCCGGCGTGGGAGTCGCCGCCAAGGGCGTCACCGCCGCCCGGGAGGCCGGCGCCGCCGGTGCGGGCGTGCGCGGCGTCGTGAGCGCCGGCGCGACCGAGGTCCGCGCCGCGGCCCGCGGGGTCGACCCGGCCAACCCGCTGTTCACCAACGCCATCGAGAAGCCCGCCGTCAAACTCGGACTCTCCAAGTCCGCCGCGATGGACCTCTCCGACGGCGTCCAGGCCGTCACCACCGCCGGACTCAACGCCCCGACCGCGTACGCCCTCACCCAGGACAACCCGAGCAACGGGCTCACCAGCGCGGTCAACTACACCACCGGCGCCAACAACGTCATCGGATCGGGCGGCCTCGCCGCCGGCGGCGGCAAGGCCAACGCCATCGTCGGCACCGTGTCCACCGTCGGCAACCTGCTCGGCCTGGGCGGATGGGCGGCCGGCTATGGACGTTGAGACCACCCCCGCCCCGCCGCTCTGGCTCACCCTGCCCCCGGGCTTCACCGCGGTCGACCTGGACGAGGACCTGGGCGACCGGATGGCCCGCACCGCCTCGACCCTGGACGCAGCCTTCCCCGACGTCCGCCCCGAGCATAAGCTCGGCGCCGTGATCGCCGCCGAGACCGCGCTGCAGGCCCAACTGCGCGAGGGCGTTGCCCACGTCGCCAGCTGCCTGGTGCGCGCCGAGGACGGCGAGCCCATCCACGGCATGCTCGCCGTGTTCGTCCGCCCGGAGGAACTCGGCCCGCGCGACAGCTACCCCGCCCGCGTCGCCGAGGACCTGGCCGAGGCCTGGCCGGACGCCGACGTCGGCGTGGTGGAGCTGCCCGTCGGACGCGCCGCCCTCGCCGCCCGGGAACTGGCCGTCCCGGTGCCCGGCGCGGTGTGGGGCGTGCCCGAGCCCACCGTCAGCACCGTGCGCCAGCTCGAACTGCTGATCCCCCACCCGTGGAGCCCCCATGTGGTGGCCGCCGTCTTCACCACCGAGGACATCGACTACTGGTCCGAGTGGCTCCCCCTGCTCGCCACCGCCTTCCGGGGCATCTCCTTCCACCCGCCCCGGGACGAGAGCCTCGACGACCTGCCGCCCGAGCAGTGGGACAACATCCGGAAGGCCTTCGGATGACGGCGACCGCCGACGGCCACCAGGGTCCGCGCAGCGGGCCACGCCGCCTGGGCGGCGCAATCGCCCTCATCGCCCTGTCCACCGCCCTGATCATCGGCATCGCGGCACTGGACGTGTACGTCAACTCGTTCCTGGCGACGCTCGTGGGATTCGGCTACCCGCTGGCCATGTTCCTCGCCCTCGTCATGCGGCGCGATGCCGACTGCAACCCCGCCTTCCAGAAGCGCCAGTTCGGATGGGGCGCAGCCATCGCCCTCCTCGGCTTCGCCGCCTACGTGTCGGGTGTCATCGCCTGGAACAACCTGATCCTGGAGTCGGGCCGCACGGTGAGAGCGGTGGTCCTCAGCGAAAAGGTCGCCAACTCGCTCCACGGCACCGGCCGGGAGTACACCCTCGCCTCCTCGGAGTCGAACGACGAGGTTCCCGGCGGACCGCTCTCCCAGAGCTCCGCCCGGTTCAAGCCCGGCGACGTGATCACCGTCCGGATGGACCCGGTCGGGCGGGTGCCCCCCAAGCTTCCGGGTGAGGCGGACTCCCCCGTCGGCATGCTCACGTTCCTCGGGTGCAACGCGGTCATCGACGGCATCCTGCTCTGGTCCGTCAGCCGTCCCCGGTCTGCCACGGCCGAACCGGCCGCAGCCGCTCTCGACTCCCCCGGGGCGTGACCCAACTCACCTTGCCCCGCTGAAACCCCGTCGGCCCGCCCCGTCGTCCTGTCCTTCACACTTCCTGATGAACAGGCAGTATGGGGGATGACGCGATGGCAGATGACGGAGCGAAAGCAGGCGGGCCGGAGTTCAAGATCAGGCCGGGGGACCTGAAGGACGCCGCGCCGACCTTCGAGGCGCAGAGCAAGGCACTCAAGGACGCCCTCGACAAGCTCAGGAAGGCCCTCGCCGAGGCGGGCAGCCCCTGGGGCAGCGACAAGCAGGGCAACGAGTTCGCGGCGGCCTACAACCCGCCGCACGACCACGTGCTGTCCGCGCTCGACGTCCTCGTCCAAGGGCTCGACAGCATCAACACGGGCCTCCACGCCCACGCGGACAACCACACGGACGCCGACAACCACGCCAGGAAGAACTTCACCCCGTGACCGGGAACCGCCCCCGGAGGGGAGCCCGGCATGGGTGAGTCCACCGCGGCGAAGGCGGTCCGCAAGCTCACCGGCATGTGGTGGCCGGACGCGGACCCGGACAAGCTGCGCAAGGTCGCGGACGCGTGGGACGCGATGGCCACCGCCATCGACAACGTCACCGTGCCCACCAACCAGGCCGCCGCGGCGATCGTCGCGAACAACCACGGCCCGGCGATCGACGCGTTCGGCCGCTTCTGGGCCCAGTACTACGGCGGCAAGGACAGCGCCGGCAAGGGCAAAGGCTGGCTGCCCGACGCCGCCGAGGGCTGCCGCAGCCTCGCGAAGGCCCTGCGCGACTTCGCCGCGGAGGTCGACAAGGCGATCAAGAAGCTGGAGGAGGAAGCCGCGATCGTCGGCGCCAGCCTCGTCGCCGGAACCGCCCTCGCGTTCTTCACCGCCGGCATCTCCGAGGGCATCGCCGCCGGCGCCGCCGCGAGCATCGTCGCCACCGCCGCGGGCCTGGGCATCACCGTCTCGGAGACCATCGCCACCATCGCCGCCACCGTCCTGGTCGGCGCCGCCTTCGGCGCGGTCGAGGCGATCACCGTCGACCTCGCCGTCGCCCAGCCGATCCGCGTGGAGTTCTTCGGCGACGGCGGCTACAGCTTCCAGGAGGCCGTCGACTCCGCCGAGACCGGCGGCATCATGGGCGGCGCGGGCAGCGGTCTGGGCGCCGGTGCCCGGGCCGTCTCCACCGCCGCCGAGGTGTCGGACAACGTCTCCGTCGCCCTCGCCGCCGCCGGAAAGGTGGCCAACGCCGCAGACACGATCCCCGGCCGCATGGTCACCGGCGCCGGGCTCACCTACGCCTACGACGCCACCTTCCAGACCGGCCCGGTCCTGCCCCTCGACATCGTCCTCGGTGGAGTCGGCGGTGCGGCCGGGCCCAGTGGCAAGGGTGTCGACACCGTCAGGCGCATCGCCGCCCTCAGCGGCGAGGGCCACGCCCCGGGCCGCCACGTCAAGGCCACGGATGCCGCCCTCAAGACCCGTCTGGGCACCACGATCTACAACCAGGACGGCTCCCCCAAGGTCTACGGTCCGACGTCGGTGAACGCCGGCCACGTCAAGTCACGGGACCACATCGATCCGCTGACCGGCACCACCGTCGACGGCGACCACGGCGGCGTGCACAAGTGCGGCCCCTACGCGACCCGGTACAGCGATCCCGCGGACCTGGTGACCGTGGACAAGTACATGCGGAAGTACATCCGGGAGCACGGCGAAGCGCCCAGGGACCCGGTCCCCATCGAGGACATCCTGGGACCGGAGGGCCACAAGCGTTTCACCGGGTTCTACAAGGACCCGCAGGACCCGAACCAGTACCTGCCGGTGGACTTCGAAGGAGGGAACATCGTCGCCATCTACGTGAAGGACGCGAACGGCCACTACGATCTCCTGACGTCCTACGCAAACCCCGCGCGAGGAAAGCATCCCTAAGGAAACCATGGACCCCGAACTCGCCGGCTTCATGCAGATGTACCTCAGCGTCGAAGTCGCCTACGGCACCCTCGCCCGCGTCAAGGAAACCATCCGATCGGCCAGTTGGTGCGAGGACGTACAGCAGAGGTTCGAGCGGATGATCGCAGAACGGAACATGACCAGGGGCGAGTACTGCGAACTCACCTGGATCGACTTCGAGACCGACGAGGAGATGTACGGATACCTGGAGAAGCTCCACGCCTATCTCTTCCTCGACCAGGGGGAACTCCCCCTGCCACCCGACTGATGGCCGGACCGGCTACCCACGCGGAAGGTCGAGGTCCTCGGTTCGGTTCCGACGCCGTGCAGTCGATGGTGGACCGGCTGAAGGCTGTCTGCTGGAAGTCGCCTGGCGAGGCCTTCGAGAAGGGATACTCCCGTGCCGCGCTGATGAAGGAGTACTTCCGACGGGCCGCGCTCTGGGTCGACATCTGTGGAGAACCCCAACAGTGGCCCTTCTTCGACCTCGCGGAGATCGTGAACCCCGACATCCGCGCCGACCCGGCGGTCATCGCGGACGTCGAGGACTTCATCGACGAGGCCTGCGGCTCGTCGTACGCCATGGACAGCGGCTCGGCCGCCGTCCACTGGGCCGCACTGACCAGCGCACCCGAGGTACAACTACCCCCGTTTCCGGACCCGTTCGAGCCCTTGTTGCGACTCTACGAACGCGGTGGCGCCGGATTCGCCTTCGCCAACGGCTTCGTCGACTTCGGCATGATCATGGTTCCGCGCGGCAACTGGCGCATGCACCTCTCCCTGACCCCGGTCATCGAGCTGAACGACGAAACCCTCGACGCACTGGACGAACGTAAGTGGGCAGCACTCAACGCAAGGGCAGACCAGAGCAAGCGGCAGTCGACCGGTCACAGCTGACCCTGCCCACGGGACGGGACACAGGGGACCAGGACCACGGCGACGAACCGCGTGGCCGCGATGAGGTGAGCCCGCCCGGGAAGAGCGCTGTGCCGGCTGAGGCTGACCGTTGGTGGCCCCGGTCCGCCGGGGCCACCAACGCGCAGAGCTGGCAGAGCGCTCCACGAACGATCACGCCCTCCGCGAGTCCCGGCGCTGTGCAGATGGTGGTTGACCGTCTCAAGGCGATCAACTGGAGGTCTCCTGCTGAGGCCATGGAGAAGAGCTACTCACGCGCCGCGCTGATGGAGGAGTACTTCCGGCGGGCCGCGCTCTGGCTCGACGTCTACGGAGACACTCAGTACTGGCCCTTCCTCGACCTCGCCGCCATCGTGGCTCCCGCCATCCGCGCCGACCCGGCGGTGATCGCGGACATCGAGGGCTTCATCGACGAGGCCTCAGGCTCGTCGTACGCGATGGACAGCGGCGCGGCCGCCGTCCAGTGGGCCGCGCTGACCAGCGCGCCCGGGGTGGAACTGCCGCCGCTGCCGGATCCGTTCGAGCCCCTGCTCCGGCTCTACGAGCGCGGCGGCTCCGGCTTCCGCCTCACCAACGGCTTCGTCGACTTCGGCATGATCATGGTTCCGCGCGGCAGCTGGCGCATGCACCTCTCCCCGACTCCGATCATCGAGCTGGACGACGAAGCCCTCGACGCCCTGGACGAACGCAAGTGGGCCGAGTTCAACGCGCTGACAGACGGCAGAGGTCAGTAGTCCTACCCCGGAGGTCCAGCTGGGCTCGACGCCCGGTGACGGCGCCGCCCCCGGGCGGGGGGCGCTCGGGGCGTCCAACAGA
>NZ_JBEPAK010000309.1:0-7248 GCF_040298565.1 Kitasatospora sp. NPDC001539
GCGTGGCCCGGCTCGGCGGGGGCGGGCAGGCCGCGCGACTCGTCGAAGGCCTGGTCGTGGGCGGCCCAGGATCTGGGTCGTCGGGACTGGGCAGATTGCGGAGGTTGCGGGGCGGCGCCGGCGCTGATGCGCGGGTGCGCGGCGACCTGGCCGGCCGCCTCCCCGCCGCACCAGCGGAAACCAAGGTGGTGGATCTTCAGCGAAGATCCACCTGGACCTCGGTCGGTCGATGCCTTCGACGATCCGGAAGTCGCGCTCGACCCCGGCCGAGAGAACGACCAGCGCCTCCTGGTAGGCCGCACTCTCGCGGGCCGCGACGGCCTGCTCGAAGCTGTCGAACTCGACCAGGATGGTGCGCTCGGCGATTCCGGCGTCGTGTGCGACGACCCGGCCGCCACGGACGATCGTCCGACCGCCCGCCGCCTTGACGGCCGGACCGGCCAGCTTGTCGTAGGCGGCCAGCTTCTCGGGGTCTGCAATGGTGCGGTAGACGCTGACCCAGTAGCCCTTGGGCATGGAACCTCCGGTGTGAGGACGAGTGCATCTGACTTACGGGTTGGTCCCGGACGCGCTTCGGCGAGCGAGAGCGAGGCTTGTCAGCGTTGTGATCGCCATGGCGCCGATGCCGACCAGCGCCGCGGTGGTGTAGGAGCTGTCGTCGGGGAAGAGGTGGCCGGGGCCGGTGCCCGCGGTGAGGATCAGGCCGCCGATGGCGCTGCCCAGGGAGTACCCGACGCTGCGGACGACGTAGTTGAAGCTCATGGCGCTCGACGTCTCGTTCTTGGGGGTGGTGGCCAGGATGACCCCGGGCATCGCGGCCGAGAACCCACCGACGCCGAAGCCGAGCACGCCCATCGCCGCGAACAGTTCGGCCAGGTTCGACCGGGCCGCCGCGAACAGGGCGAACCCGGCGCCGACCACGACGGCACTGCCGGCCAGGAGCAGCGGGTCGGCGATCCGCGTCCGGACCCGCGGTGTCAGCTTGCCGGCGCCGAACCCCAGCACCGAGAACGGGACGAGGACCAGCCCGGCGACGAAGGTCGTCAGCCCGAAGCCGTAGCCGGCGCCGTGCGGCGTCTGCGCGTACCGGGTGACGAGCGTGAGCAGGAGGTACATGCCGATCCCGCCGACGAACATGGCGAGGTTCGCCCCGGCGACCGCAGGGTGGCGCACCGCCCGCACATCGACCAGCGGCGCCGCGCTGCGCAGCTCGACGACGGCCCAGACGCAGAGCAGCACCACCGCGGCGACGGCGAGGCCGGCCGCCACGGCGAGGTGCCGACTCCACAGATCCCGTTCGCCGGCGAGGAACAGCACCAGGAGCAGCGCAGCGGCCAGGACGACCGCGCCTGTCACGTCCACGCGGGCGGAACGGCCTTCGGGGGCATCGGGCATGGAGCGCCACGCGGTCAGGAGGGCGGCGGCGGTGACGGCCAGGCCGAGGCCGTAGGCGGCCCGCACCCCGCCGAGCTCGGCGAGCAGTGCGGCCAGCGGGTAGCCGACACCGGCCCCGATGATCGAGACCACCGAGATCAGGGAGATCACCGCCGCGCTGCGCTCCTCAGGGAGGTGGTCGCGGGCCACGCCCATCATCAACGCCGTCAGGCCGAGCCCGACGCCCTGGGCCGCCCGGCCGGCCAGCAGCCACGCGAACGGCAGCGGCAGCACGGTGAGCGCACTGCCGGCGACGACGACCGCCAGTGTGACGAGGATCGTGGCCCGCCGGTGCGGGCCGGCTCCGAGCCGGCCCAGGACCGGCGTGGCGACGGCGCCGCTGAGCAGCGAGACGGTCAGCGACCACTGCGCGCTGCCGAGTGAGACGTGGAACGAGGTCGCCACGCTGGTGATGAGCGGCGTCCCGAGGCTGGCGACCGCCGCCACGACCAGGGCGATGAATATCAGGGCGGGGACGAGCAGCCGCGGCTCCGGACGTGCCACCGGGGACGCCTTCACCGCGACCGCGCCGTCCGGCTGCCCGGTCACTGCTCCGCTCCTTCGCGGTCCTGGCTGTCGAGCTCTGCCAGGTGCTGCAGCGCCGGAAGGGCGGCCATCAGCGCCTGGACCTCGTCGCCGGTGAGCCGGCCGATCAAGCGCTCGAACGCGTGGACGCCCGCCTGGCGCCGCGTCCGGACGTAGGAGGCGCCGGCCTCGGTCAGGCACACCAGCGTGACCCGCTTGTCGGACGCGTCGCCCCGCCGTTCGACCAGGCCGGACTCCTCCATCATCCGGACCAGGGTGGTCATCGCGGGCTGGGTGACGCCCTCGACCGCGGCCAGATCGGTGATGCGCCGCGGTCCGGTCCGGTCCAGGGTGGCCAGGGTGGCGGCGGACGTCAGGCTCATGTCCCGGGGCAGGCGTCGCGCGGCCCTGGTGGCCAGGCCGTAGAGGGCTGCGCCGATGGCGGCGGACGCGCCAGGAGGGGTGTCTTGACGACTCATGCTCGAAGCATAGCGTGTTTATATTCAAAGTCTATGTAAATGGGCGGCGGCTACTGGCGCTGCTGGAGCTGTACGTCGACGCCTTGCTGTGCATGGACCACTGGTTCCTCCCGGGTAGGGCCACCAGGCGACGATCCACCTGCCCGCCGCCGTCCCGAAGGTCCGTCCCAGGGCGCGCCGTACACCGCGGCGGACCTGCGGAGACTTTGATCCGTCAGCAATTCGCGGTGACAGCTGTCATACGGATCCGGGCACAGGAGTCACTGACGGGAGGTCAGCTCCGCGCGGCAGGCTGGGCGCACGCGAACAGTCACCGAGCACACCCGGCAGAGGAGCAGACAAGCCATGGACAAGAAGCCCGCCGCGCCGCCCACCAACCCCGTGACGGCGGTCCTCCGTCCGCTGGTGGTGGATGTCGGCATTCCGCTGGCCGTCTCCTATCTGCTGCACTCGGTGCTCGGGTTGAGCCAGATCGTCTCGCTCGCGTTGAGCAGCGTGGTGCCGGTGGTACGGACGGTGGCCAGTCTCGTCTCCCGGCGGTCGGTCAATGGGATGGCCGGTCTGATGCTGCTGGTCAACACGGCGGGGATCGGGCTGTCGCTGGTGTCCGGGGACGCGCGGCTGGCGGTGGCCAAGGACGGTGCACTGAGCAGCGTGGTGGGCATCGCGATGGTCTGTTCGGCCTTCACCGGGCGACCCATGGTGAGCGCAGCGCTCAAGCCTGTTCTCACCAAGGGCGAGCCTGTCAGGATCGCGGCCTGGGACCGGCTGAGCGCAGGGTCGGCCCGGTTCCGGCGGGCCGAGCGGGGGTTCACACTCGCCTGGGGCCTGTCGCTGGTCGGTGAGTGCGCGGCCCGGGTCGTGGGTGCCTACACGCTGCCGGTGTCGACGATGGCCTGGCTGTCGACGGTCTTCCTGCTCGGAGCGTTCGCGGTGGCCTTCGTCGCCGGTGCGCCGTTCCACAACCGGATCGAGAAGCTGGTCGAGGCCGGGGCCGCCGCGTCCGGTGCGGCAGAGCGCTTCGACACGGAGGATCCCGCGTGCGGGGCCCCCGTGACCACCGTTGCGTGAGGTCGGCGCTGCGCCGGGCAGCACCAGCGGGCAGCCCGGGCGCCACGGCTCCCACCGTGCACCACGGGCCGGCGCCGACCTCGCTCGCTCCGTACTCGGCCGCGGTCATCCTCCTTTCCCCGCGTCGCTGACGCCCACACCGGACCGGACGAACAAAGGACAACACGCATGAAGGTCATGGTGGCCGGAGCCGGACTCGGCGGGCTCTGCCTGGCCCACGGACTTCTCCGAGCCGGAGTGGACGTGCGCGTCTACGAGCGGGAGAACGCGGCACACAGCCGCTACCAGGGCTTCCGGATCGGTCTGAACGAGCACGGTCTCGCCGCTCTGCACGAGTGCCTGCCACCGCGGCTGCACGCCCTGCTGGCGGCCGTCACCGGGCCGATGGCAGGCGAGCGGCTGGTCCTCGACCGGCAACTCCGCGAGATCCGGCGACTCGGCGCGGTGGATGGCGGGACGGCCACCGACCGGCACGTGCTGCGCCAACTGGTGCTGACCGGGCTGACCGGGCGCGTCGAGTTCGGCAAGGCCGTGACCGGCTACGCCGAACGCGCGGACGGCACGGTCGAGGCCCGCTTCGGCGACGGCACCACCGCGACCGGTGACCTGCTCGTGGGCGCGGACGGCATCGGATCGGCAGTACGCCGCCAACTGCTGCCCGAGGCCGAGGTGGTCACCCTCCCCGGCAACGCCATCCTGGGACGCACCCCCCTCACCGAGCGGTTCGCCGCCCTCGTACCGGGCTTCGGCACCATCGTCCACGGCCCCGGCGTCGTCATGCTGCTCGGCCGGATGGAGTTCCGCCGTCCCCCGAGGCTCGCCGCGGCCGAGCTGGCCCCCGACGTCCTGCTGCCCGACACCGGCGACTACCTGCGCTGGGTCGTCATGTTCCCGGTGCTCCGCTCCCGCGAACCCGGCGGCTGGCCGGCCGTCCGCGACCGGTTGCTAACCCTGCTCGACGGCTGGCATCCGGACCTGCTCCACCTCGTCCGCCGGGCCGACGTCGGCAACAGCTCGCCCCTGACCGCCCGTTGTGCCAAACCGGTGCCGCACTGGGGCGGTACCCGCCGGGTCACCCTGCTCGGCGACGCGATCCACCCCATGCCGCCGAGCGGCGGCCAGGGCGCCAACACGGCGCTGCGCGACGCCGCACTGCTCTCCCGCTCACTCGCCGCCGTCCAGCACGGTGAGGCCGAACTCCCGGCCGCCGTCGCGCAGTACGAGCTCCGCATGCTCGACTACGGCTTCACCGCCGTAACCGAAAGCCTGCAACACCTCCCGGACTTCACCCCCACGCGCCAACCGGACGCTGCAGCCGCCCAGGTCTGACCCCAGGGTCGCGCAGTAGCCTGCAGTCGACGAGGTCCAGCGGTACCACCACCCCTATGGAACTGACATGACAGAGAACACGAGCGGAGCCATGGTCATCCGTCCGGCTCGGCCCGAGGACGCGCGGGCCGTCGGAGACATCTGGTACCGAGGATGGTGCGACGCCCACCTGGGCAACGTTCCCGAAGCCCTGCTCGCCGTACGGACGCAGGAGTCGTTCGCCGTGCGCGCCGTGCAACGCGTCGGTGACGCGGTCGTCGCGGTCGTCGGTGGTGCGGTGGCGGGCTTCGTGATGGTGGTCGACGACGAGGTCGAGCAGGTGTACGTGGCCGGCAACCACCGGGGAAGCGGCGTGGCCGCGGCGCTGCTGGCGGAGGCCGAGCGACTCGTCGTGGCCGGCGGTCATGGGCGGGCCTGGCTGGCGGTGGTGGCCGGCAACCTCCGGGCCCGCAGGTTCTACGCCCGCAACGGCTGGGAGGATGCGGGGATCTTCGACCACCACGCGCCGAGCGACGAGGGTCCCGTGCGCGTGCCCGCCCATCGTTACGTCAAGCGCCTGACCTGACGGCGGCACGACGGATCCGCCGGCCACCGGGAAGCCTCGGTCTGCGCTGATCGGCCGAGGCGGTTACAGGGCGCCCCAGGTGGTGGCGCGGTCGATGAGGCGCGTTCGCAGGTGGTGGACGGGCGGGGCGAGGGGGCCGGAACGGGTGACGAGGTAGAGGGTGTTGAGCGGTGGGACGGGGCTGCGGTGGAGCTGTTCCAGTGCGCCGGAGTGGAGGGCGGGTTCGGCCAGGTAGCGGGGGAGGACGGAGATGCCCGCGTCGGCGACCACCGCGGTCAGGACCGCGCGGAGGTCGGGGACGATGACGGCCACCTGGTTGGGGGGACGGCGGCCGAACTCGCTCCGCCAGTAGCGGCGGATGATGGGCAGTTCCTCGGCGTAGGCGACCAGGGGGAGATGGGCGAGGGCGGAGACCGGGTCCTCGCCGAGGTGGCCGGTGTCGATGGACCGGGCCGCGGTGGGGCTGCCCACCAGGACGAACTCCTCGTCGACGTACGGCATCGCGGCCAGTCCCGGCATGGACAGCGGTGGCCGGATCGAGGACACCACCAGGTCGAGCCGGTCCTCGGCGAGGAGGGCGAGCAGCGGTTCGGCCTGGTCGAGGGTGAACACCAGCTCCAGGCCGTGGCGGGTCAGGGAGGTCAGGGCCGGCAGCAGACGGGCGGTGGCGAATTCGGCCGCCGCTCCGAGTCGTACGGTGCCGCGCAGGGCGCTGTCCGCGTCGTCGTCCGTGAGCGCGTGGCGCAGGCCGTCCAGGTGGGGGCCGACGCGCCGGGCCAGTTCGTGGGCGAGGGGTGTCGGCTGCGCGCCGCTGCGGGACCGGGTGAACAGGGCGCCGCCCACCTGTTCCTCCAGGCGCACTAACTGCCCGCTGACGGCGGGCTGGGACAGGCCGAGCGCCTTCGCGGCGCCCGTCAGCGAGCCCCGGCGGTAGATCTCCAGAAAGGTGGCGACCAGATCCAAGTCCTTCACGCAACCGACGATACATAAGCGTTCTTATGACGGCGACGTGCCGTGCCCGCTTTCCCGAGGCACTCTGGGGAGGTCCCTCGCGGACATCACCCGTATCTCCCTTCCGAATCGAGGACGCGTCCCATGGCAAAGATCCTGATGATCATTTCGGCCGCCGACACCCTGACCCTGGCTGACGGCAGCACCCACCCCACCGGGTACTGGGCCGAGGAGGTCGCCGTCTCGCACCAGGTGCTGACGGAAGCGGGTCACACCGTGCGCATCGCCACCCCGGGCGGCGCCCGGCCCACCGTCGACGCGATCTCGCTCGACGCGCGCGGTGGTGTCGACGCCGCCGACGCCGCCGGGTTCAAGGCGTACCTGGAGTCCATCGAGGCGGACCTGGCGGCCCCGCTCGACCTCGGCGCCGTCCGCGCCGCCGACTACGACGCCCTGTACCTGCCGGGCGGCCACGCCCCGATGGCCGACCTGGCCGATGACGCCCGCCTCGGCGCCCTGCTCGCCGATGCCGACGGCCGCGGCCAGGTGATCGCCGCGCTGTGCCACGGCGTCGCCGGGCTGCTCAGCGCCACGAAGGAGGACGGCGCCTTCGTCTTCGCCGGCCGTAGCCTGACCGGCTTCACCGACGAGGAGGAGAACCAGGGCGGACTGGGCGACCAGGCTCCCTGGCTGGTGGAGAGCCGGCTCGCCGAGCGCGGCGCCGACGTCAGGACCGGCGCGGCCTGGTCCGACACCGTGATCGTCGACGGCAACCTGATCACCGGGCAGAACCCGCAGTCCAGCGGGACCACCGCCAAGCAGGTCCTCGCGGCCCTGCCCGACGCCTGACCGGGCACCGCCACCACCACGGGCCGGGGGCTCGACGGACCCCGG
>NZ_JBEPAK010000310.1:0-7147 GCF_040298565.1 Kitasatospora sp. NPDC001539
CGGCAAGGTGCGCAACGCCTCCTTCACCGACTACCTGATCCCCACCATCCTGGACACCCCGCCGATCCCGGTGGACGTCCTCGAACTTCCCGACCAGGTCGACCTGGGGCGCGACACCGCTCAGACGGTGGCGAACGCACCCTCCAGGATGTCCAGGCCCTCGAGCAGCAGGTGCTCCGGCATGACCAGCGGCGGCAGGAAGCGCAGCACGTTGCCGTAGGTGCCGGCGGTCAGCACGACCAGGCCCTCGGCGTGGCAGGCCTTGGCGATGGCCGCGGTGGCCTCCGCGTTCGGCTCCTTGCCACCCGGCTTCACCAGCTCGACGGCGATCATCGCGCCGCGGCCGCGGACCTCGCCGATGATGTCGAACTTCTCCTGCAGCGAGCGCAGGCGGCCCAGCATGACCTCGCCGATCCGCTGCGCCTTGCCGGCGAGGTCCTGCTCCTTCATCGTCTCGATGGCGCCCAGCGCGGCGGCGCAGGCCACCGGGTTGCCGCCGTAGGTGCCGCCCAGGCCGCCCGCGTGCGCGGCGTCCATGATCTCGGCGCGGCCGGTCACCGCGGCCAGCGGCAGACCGCCGGCGATGCCCTTGGCGGTGGTGATCAGGTCCGGGACGATGCCCTCGTCCTCACAGGCGAACCACTGGCCGGTGCGGCAGAAACCGGTCTGGATCTCGTCGGCGACGAACACGATGCCGTTCGCCTTCGCGTACTCCACGATCGCCGGCAGGAAGCCCTTGGCCGGCTCGATGAAGCCGCCCTCGCCCTGGATCGGCTCGATGATGATCGCGGCGACGTTCTCCGCGCCGATCTGCTTGTTGATGATGTCGATCGCCTGCGCGGCGGCCTCGGTGGCGCAGTTCTCGGCACCGGTCAGCCAGCGGTACGGGTAGGCCACCGGCACCCGGTAGATCTCCGGGGCGAACGGACCGAAGCCCTGCTTGTACGGCATGTTCTTCGCCGTCAGGCCCATGGTCAGGTTGGTGCGGCCGTGGTAGCCGTGGTCGAACACCACGACGGCGGTGCGCTTGGTGTAGGCGCGCGCGATCTTCACCGCGTTCTCGACCGCCTCGGCGCCCGAGTTGAACAGCGCCGTGCGCTTGTCGTGGTCACCCGGGGTCAGCTCGTTCAGCTGCTCGGCGACGGCCACGTAGCCCTCGTAGGGGGTGACCATGAAACACGTGTGGGTGAAGGCGGCCAGCTGCTCGCTCGCCTTGGCCACCACGGCCTCGGCGCTGTTGCCGACGTTCGTCACGGCGATGCCGGAGCCGAAGTCGATCAGCGAGTTGCCGTCCACGTCCTCCAGCACGCCGCCGTTGGCGCGGGTGACGTACACCGGCAGGGTGGTGCCGACGCCGGCCGCCACCGCACCCAGCTTGCGGGCCTGCAGCTCCTGCGACTTCGGACCGGGGATCGCGGTGACCAGGCGGCGCTCCTGCGGGAGCGGCGTTACGGCGCTCATGGGGTTTCTCCAGACTTCTCGGCTCGGTGCTTCGCAGGCTACGGCCGCCCTCCCCGGCCGGGCATGCGCCACTCGGTAGCAGTGCGCCGTCCGACTTGTCCGGCGCGGCCAGCGCAGGAGGTGCGACTACCCGCAGGCCCCGCTCCACTACCCTGAGCGCGGGCGTGTCGCCGGTACGGCGGCATGGGTATGGCGGCACCGACGGTGATCGGGCCGGGCGGGCGAGGGAGCGGGGCCGTACATGGCACAGGACGGGGCACACCACCACGGCGAGCGCACCACCACCAGACCCCCGACCCCGCTGCCCCACCAACGCCCCGGCGGCCCCGCCTTCGACCTCGCCGAGTGGGCCACCGCCCCGCGGCCCGACGCGGGACCGGGCGTCTACCGGCTCGGCTACCGCCGCCTCGACCCGGAGCGCGCGGAGGCGGCCAAGGTCCCGACCTGGCCGCTGCTGCTGCGGGCGGCGCTCAACGCGGTGGTGGGGTGGCTGGCCTTCGTCTACGGCGTCGAGTTCGCGAAGGACGGCACCACACTCATCGGTGTCCTTCCGTCCCAGTCCGCCTTCGTCGCCACCTCCGTCGTGCTGACGTTGAACGTCCTCGTCCTCGGCGTGGTCATCAAGGTCTTCGGCCGGATGGGCCGCTGGCCCGAGGTGTGGCGCCGCTACGCCGCCCCGTTGCTGTCCCGGGCGGTGACCAGGGAGGAGCCCGCCGAGGAGGACGCCGGGGCGGTGGAGGCCCCCCGCCGCCAGGACCCGTGGGACGCGTTGCGCCGGGGCGGGGCGGCCGAGGCGGCGGCGCGGCTGGAGGCCGAGCCGGTCGGTGACGTCGACTACGTGCGGATCCGGCGCGCCTGGGAATCCGCGCAGGCGGACCCGGTGTTCGTGCCCGCCTTCGTCGAGCAGGTGGCCGCCCGCGGCGCCGCGGCGTTCGTGCACCCCTCCGAATCGCGCGAGCTGCCCGGCCGGGCGCGGCGGCACGATCTGCTGGTCGGCCAGGTGTGCCTCGGCGTGGCCCAGGACGTGCCGAAGAACCCGCTGAGTCACCGGGCGGCCGGCTTCGCGCTGGATCCGGCGGTGCTGGGCACCTCGCTGCTGGCGGTCGGCCCGGCCGGGACCGGGAAGACCGCCCGGCTGGCGAGGCCGGTGGCCGAGGCGCTGTGCCTCCAGGCGCTGGCCGGTACGGCGTGCGCGGTGGTGGTGGGGTCGGCGGACGCCGATCTCGGTCCGGACGCCTGGTACGACGTGGTGATCGCCCCCGGCGATCCGGCCTCGGCGTACGGCCTGGACCTCTACGGCGGCGCGCGGGATCCGGACGACGCCGCCGCCCGACTGGCCGACGCGCTCCTGCCGGACGAGCTGACGGCCCGCGCCGAGAACGCCCGGACGGCGCTTCAGCAGGTGGTCGGCCCGTTCCACGCCGCGTACCGCCGCTACCCGGGGGTGCGCGAGCTGCGGGCCCTGCTGGGCGGCGAGCCCGACGCGCTGGCGGCGCTGGTGAAGGCGCTCGGCGCGGCCGGGCGGCTGACGGCGTACGAGCGGGACCTGGAGCACCGGGAGCGCCAGCGCGGCCGGGCGGACGATCCGGGGGCGCTGCTGGCGGACCGGCTGGCGCTGCTGGACCGGCCGGCCTTCGAGGGCGCCTTCGCGACCGACGGCACCGGCCGCCCCCCGTTCGCGATGCGGGTGCTGGACCATCCGCTGCGGGTGCGGGTGAAGCTGCCCGAGCGCAGTCACCCGGAGGCCGCCCGGATGCTGTCGCGCCTGGTGGTGGGCCAGTTCGTGCAGGCGGCGGGCGCCCGGGAGGACCGTTCGCTGTTCGCGGGCCTGGTGGTGGACGACGCCTCGGCCGCCCTGGACGCCGGTTCGGTCCGCGGCCTGCAGCGGATGCGGGGCGCGAACGCCGGGGCGGTGCTGCTGCTGCGGACGCTGGTGGACCTGCCGGAGGCGCTGCGGGCGCCGCTCTTCGGCGCGGTCGGCTGCCGGATGGCCTTCCCGGGGATCGCGCCCTGGGACGGGCGGCTGTTCTCGGAGGCCTGGGGGACGCACCTGGTGCAGGAGACCGCGGTCACCCACACCCCCGACACGTCCGGCGGGGTGATGAGGCGGGTCGGCCGGCTCGGGCGGAAGGCCTTGTCGGGTACCACGGCGCAGACCGAGTCGGTGACGACCCGCGAGGTGGAGCGGCTGAGGTGGTCGCCGTCGGACCTCGCGCACGCGTTGCCTGCGGGGCACGCCGTGGTGTCGCTGACGGCGGTGTCGGGGGAGCAGGTGCCGCCGCTGCTGGTGGACCTCCGGGGCTGACGCGCGCGGGGCCGGGGAAATCGCCTTCGAGGTGGATTCGGCAGTGCCCGTTGTCCGGGCCGTCCATAATGAAGGGGAGAGACCCTCACCAGTCCCACGTCCCTCTCCTCGCCCGGCCGCAACGGCGCGGTCAGGTCGAACCTTCGAAGGTGCCATGCCCCCCACACTCGCCTCCGTCGTCCGCAACAGTTCGCTCCACCTGACGGTGCTCGCCGGCGCGGACCACCTGGAGCGGCAGGTCCGCTGGGTGCACACCAGTGAGCTGGACGACCCGACGCCGTTCCTGGAGGGTGGGGAGCTGCTCCTCACCACCGGCATCAAGCTGGGCCGCACGGCGGCGCAGCTGCAGGCGTACGTGCACCGGCTGGCCGACGCCGGGGTGGTGGGGCTGGGCCTGGGGGTGGGCCTGTCGCACACCGAGGTGCCGCAGCCGCTGGTGGACGCGGCGGCGCAGCGGGGGCTGCCGCTGCTGCGGGTGCCGGAGCCGACGCCCTTCATCGCGATCAGCAAGGCGGTGTCGGCGGCGCTCGCCGCGGAGCAGTACGAGGCGGTGACGACCAGCTTCGAGGCGCAGGAGGAGCTGACCCGGGCGGCGCTCGGCAAGGACGGCACCACGGCCGTGGTGCGTCGGCTGGCGGCCCGGCTGGGGGGCTGGGCGGCGCTGTACGACGGGTCGGGTGCGCTGTCGGTGGTGGCGCCGGACTGGGCGGCCCGCCGGGCGGGGCGGCTGGCGGCGGAGGTGGACCGGCTGCGCCGGCGGCCGGCGCCGTCGAGTGCCGCGCTGCAGGGGCGCGCGCCGGGGATAGACACGGCGGACGAGGACTACGTGGTGGTCCAGTCGCTGGGGGCGGACCGACGGGCCCGGGGCTTCCTGGCGGTGGGGACCGAGGACCGGATCACGCCGACCGAGCGGTACGTGCTGAACGCGGCGGTGGCGCTGCTGACCCTCACCCTGGAGCGCTCGCGCGAGCTGCGCCAGGCCGAGGAGCGGATGGGTGCGGCGCTGCTGCGGATGGTGCTGGCCGGTGAGGTGCCGACGGCCCGTCAGGTGGCGGCGGGGCTGTTCGGCGGCCTGCCGGAGGGGACGATACGGGTCCTGGTGGCCGGGGCCGGGCCGAACGCGGAGGCCGCCGAGGCGCTCGCGGAGCTGGGCGACCGGGCCGAGCAGGCGGGTGCCCGGGTGGGCGAGAAGCTGCTGGTGGCCCGGGAGGACGGCGCCCACGGGCCGCGGCTGATGGTGCTGGCGCTGGACAACGGCGCGGTGCACCGGGCCTGCCTGGGCGCGGTGGAGGAGCACGAGGGCCTGTCGCTGGGCGTCTCGGCGCCGGCCGCGCTGGAGGAGGCGGGCACGGCGCACGCGCAGGCGGAGCGGGCGCTGGCGGTGGCGCTGCGCGGTGGCCGCCGGTCGGTGGACCACGAGGAGGTCGGCGCGGGTTCGCTGCTGCCGCTGCTCGGGGAGGACGCGGTGACGGCCTTCGCGGAGGGGCTGCTGCGGCCGTTGCGGGAGCACGACCGGACGGCCCGCGGTGACCTGGTGGCCTCGCTGCGGGCGTGGCTGTCGCGGCACGGGCAGTGGGACGCGGCGGCGGCCGATCTCGGGGTGCACCGCCACACGCTGCGCTACCGGATGCGCCGGGTCGAGGAGCTGCTGGGCCGCTCGCTGGACGACACGGACGTGCGGATGGAGTTGTGGCTGGCGCTCCGCTCCGGGGAGGAATAGAACACACGCCTGGACGCGGTGGAGTGGCCTCCGGGCCGAACGCTCCTAGTCGGCCAATCCGGTGGGTGCGCCCGCGCCCCTACCCTCGGGTTCGGGTCCCACGCCCGTGGGCCGTACGACGACGAGGAGAGGGCCGGTACCACGGTGACCACCACGTACGATTTCTGGCTCGCCGGCCGCCGGGCGAGCGGTGACGCCGACTTCGAGGTGCACAACAGCTGGGACGGCCGTCTGGTCGGCAAGGTGAGCATCCCGACCGACGCGCAGGTCGAGGAGGCGCTGGACGCCGCCGTCGCCGCGCTGCCGGTGTTCGCCGCGACCCCGGCGCACCAGCGGGCCGCCGCCCTGGACCACGTGGCCAAGCGGCTGGCGGAGCGCTCCGAGGAGCTCGCCCGGCTGATCACCGCCGAGAACGGCAAGCCGATCAAGTGGGCCCGCGGCGAGGTCGGCCGCGCGGTGTCGGTCTTCCGCTGGGCCGCCGAGGAGGCGCGCCGCACCAACGGCGAGACCATGCGGCTGGACACCGACCCGGGCGGCGTGGGCCGCTTCGCGCTGGTGCGCCGCTTCCCGCGCGGCGTGGTGCTGGGGATCGCCCCGTTCAACTTCCCGCTGAACCTGGTCGCCCACAAGGTCGCCCCGGCGATCGCGGTCGGCGCCCCGATCATCCTCAAGCCGGCCCCGGCGACCCCGCTGTCGGCGATGGTGCTGGGCGAGATCCTCGCCGAGACCGACCTGCCGGCCGGCTCCTGGTCGATCCTGACCGTGCCGAACGACCGCATGCCCGCGCTGGTGCAGGACGAGCGGCTGCCGGTGATCTCCTTCACCGGGTCGGACAAGGTCGGCTACCAGATCATGGACTCGGTGCCGCGCAAGCACACCACCCTGGAGCTCGGCGGCAACGCCGCGGCCGTGGTGCTCGCCGACTGGTCCTCGGACGCCGACCTGGACTGGGCGGCCACCCGGATCGCGATGTTCGCCAACTACCAGGGCGGCCAGTCCTGCATCTCGGTGCAGCGGGTGATCGCCGACGCGTCGGTGTACGACGCGCTGGTGGAGAAGGTCGTGGCCAAGGTGAACGCGCAGGTCACCGGTGACCCGAACGACGACGCGACGGACGTGGGCCCGCTGGTCGACGAGAACGCCGCGAAGCGGGTGGAGTCCTGGGTGGAGGACGCGGTCGCCAAGGGCGCCAAGGTGCTCACCGGCGGTACCCGCGAGGGTGCGACCTACGCCCCGACCGTGCTGGCCGAGCTGCCCGCCGACGCGATCCTGGCCAAGGCGGAGGTGTTCGGCCCGGTGCTGTCGCTGCACAAGGTGGACGGCGTGGCGGAGGCCTTCGCGGCCGTCAACGACTCGCCGTTCGGCCTGCAGGCGGGCGTGTTCACCCACGACCTGCAGACCGCCTTCCGCGCCCACCGGGAGCTGGAGGTCGGCGGTGTGATCATCGGTGACGCGCCGTCCTACCGCGCCGACCAGATGCCGTACGGCGGCGTCAAGGACTCCGGTGTCGGCCGTGAGGGCGTCAAGTACGCGATGGACGACTACACGGTCGAGAAGGTCATGGTGCTGACCGGCCTGGACCTCTGACCGACGGCGCCCGAGGAGGGCCCGGTCCGCTCGGCGGACCGGGCCCTCCGTCGTGTGGGGGCCCGGCCGTTGGG
>NZ_JBEPAK010000311.1:0-7137 GCF_040298565.1 Kitasatospora sp. NPDC001539
CGGGCCGCCCCCGGGCCGCGCGGCTGGGGGCCCGCGCCGGGCCCCCGACCGGACGGGGTCAGAGCACCTTGGAGAGGAAGGTCCTGGTGCGTTCGTGCTGGGGGTTGGTGAGCACCTCGCGGGGCGTGCCGGACTCGACCACCACCCCGCCGTCCATGAACACCAGCGCGTCGCCGACCTCGCGGGCGAAGCCCATCTCGTGGGTCACGACGATCATCGTCATGCCCTCCTCGGCCAGGCCGCGCATGACGTCCAGCACCTCGCCGACGAGTTCCGGGTCGAGCGCCGAGGTCGGCTCGTCGAACAGCATCAGCTTGGGCTTCATGGCCAGCGCGCGGGCGATCGCGACGCGCTGCTGCTGGCCGCCGGAGAGCTGCGAGGGGTAGTTCCTCGCCTTGTCGGCGAGGCCGACCCGCTCCAGCAGGGCCATCCCGCGTTCCCGTGCGGCGGCCTTGGTCTCCTTGCGCACCTGCACCGGTGCCTCGGTGACGTTCTCCAGCGCGGTCATGTGCGGGAAGAGGTTGAAGTGCTGGAACACCATGCCGATGTCGCGGCGCTTCTGGGCGACCTCGCGGTCCTTCAGCTCGTGGAGCCGGCCGCCCTTCATCCGGTAGCCGACCAGCTCGCCGTCCACCGAGAGCAGGCCGCCGTTGATCTTCTCCAGGTGGTTGATGCACCGCAGGAAGGTCGACTTGCCGGAGCCGGAGGGGCCGACCAGGACGAACACCTCGCCCTTCTTGACCTCCAGGTCGATGCCCTTGAGCACCTCCACCAGGCCGTAGGACTTGCGCACCCCGTGCGCCTCGACCATCGGCGCGGGCCGGCCGTCGGCCGGGGGCTTGGTCAGGTCGGTCATACGTGGCCACCTCCTTCGAGGCCCGTGACCACGTCGTCCTTGGCCGGCGGGACGGGCTTGCCGGCGAACAGCCGGCGCAGTCGCTGCAGCGGCGTGGGCGGCAGCACCCGGTTGGCGCCGCGCGCGTAGTGGCGCTCGATGTAGTACTGGACGACCGTCAGGATCGAGGTCAGCAGCAGGTACCAGATGCTGACGACGAGCAGCAGCGGGATCGTCTGGAACGTGCGCGAGTAGATGTTCTGCCCGGCTCGGAGCAGCTCCTCCAGCGAGATCGCCGAGACCAGCGAGGTGGTCTTCAGCATCGAGATGGTCTCGTTGCCCGTCGGGGGGATGATCACCCGCATCGCCTGCGGCAGGATGATCCGCCGCATGGTGTTGAACTGGCTCATGCCGAGTGCGTGCGCGGCCTCGGTCTGGCCGAGCGGCACGGACTGGATGCCGCCGCGGACGATCTCCGCCATGTAGGCGGCCTCGTTGAGGCCGAGACCGAGCAGGGCGGCGACGAACAGCGGGATCGCCTGGTTGGTGGGCTCGGACCAGAAGGTCGGGCCGAACGGGATGCCGATCGAGATCTCGGCCCAGAGCGTGCCCAGGAAGTTCCAGAACAGCAGCTGGACCAGCACCGGGGTGCCGCGGAAGACCCAGATGTAGAACCACGCGGTGCTGGAGAGCACCGGGTTCGGCGAAAGGCGCATGATCGCGAGGACGATGCCGCCCGCGACGCCGATCAGCATGGAGAGGAAGGTCAGCTCGAGGGTGACGCCGAGGCCGTGCAGGATCGTGGAGTCGAAGAGGTACGTGCCGACGACGTCCCACTGGAACTGGGGATTCGTGGTGAGGGCGTGGATCAGCATCGCCGCGAGGACCGCGACGACTGCTGCCCCGACCCAGCGTCCGGGGTGGCGGACCGGGACGGCCTTGAGGGTTTCGGGCCGTCCCGGCTGCGCCGACCCCTGGTCGGAAGAGTTCACTGTGTGGCCTCAGGGGTTGTGTTCAGGACAACGGGTTCAGCTGGTGGCGCCGTTGACGACGGACTTGTCGATCGCGCCCGCCTGCACGCCCCACTTCTCCAGGATGCTCTTGTAGGTGCCGTCCGCCATCAGGGACTGGATGGCGCCCTGGACGGCCTGGGACAGCGGCGAGCCCTTGGCCAGCACGACGCCGTACGGGGCGGTGTCGGTGACGTCGCCGACCTTCTCCAGCTGCCCGTTGGTCTGCTTGATCGCGTAGTCGACGACGGGGGAGTCGGCCAGCATGACCTGGTCGCGGCCGGAGACCAGCGCCTGGGTGACGTCGGTCTGCAGGTCGAACTTGTCGCCGTCGTTGGGGACGGTGGGCTTGCCGGCCTTGACGCAGGCGGGGTTGATGGTGTCCTTGATCTCCGAGGCCTGGGTGGTGCCGGTCTGGACGGCGACCTTCTTGCCGCAGAGGTCCTTGGGGTCGATCTTGTCCGGGTTGCCCTTCTTCACCGCGGCGCCCGTACCGGCGCTGAAGTAGGTCACCATGTCGACCGAGGCCTCGCGCTCCGTCGTGTCGGTGAAGGAGCTCATGCTCATCGTGTACTTGTTGCCCGTGATCCCCGGGATGATCGCGTCGAAGGTGGCGTTCTGGACGTCGGCGGTCAGGCCCAGCTTCTTGGCGATGGCGTTGGCCAGGTCGACGTCCATGCCGATGATGGTGCCCTTCTCGTCCTTGAACTCGTTGGGCGCGTACGAGGCGTCGGTGGCGACCACGATCTTGCCGGCGGCCTTGATGTCGGCCGGGACGGCGGCGGCCAGCGACGGGTCGGCGGTCACGGCGGGGACGGTGGCGCTGGCGTTCACGCCGCCGCCGGAGGTGCCGGTCGAGGACTTGCTGCTGCCACAGCCGGTCAGCACCAGGGAGACGGACACGGCAGCCACGCCGGCCGCGAGGAAGCGGGTGCGCTGGGTACGGGCGGTCATGAGGGGGATCTCCTCCTGGGGAGAGAAATCGGGCGGAGTGCGCCGCGGCAGCGGCGCACCGGGGCAGCTGGTCGTACGGGTCCGTACGGAGGCCAGGTCGCTGTACGTCGTCGTACGGGCATGCCTGGTGGTGCAGTTGCCTGGGCGCAGGTGACCGCCCAGGGTGGTGCGGGATACTGCTTCCGCCACCCTCCGCCGAGGTGGACGTCGACCGGAACCGCCTCGACCGGTGGTCGGCTCGATCCGAGATGGGGGGAATCCTGCCATCTGATGACGGTCAGGTGGCCCTCATCCAGATCAAAATCGGATAACGAGGGCTCGTGCTGTCCGCTATTCGGACGATTCGCGTGCCCCTGTCACCCTGCGTATAAGTATGCAGACCCCTCCGCACTCCGCCCGGAGGCCCGCCGGGGGCCGCCCGCCCCCGGTCGGGACGGAACCGCTCAGATGCCCCCGTTGATCACCGCGTTCTGCGCCGCGCCGGCGGCCACGTTCCACTTTGCGAGGATCTTGTCGTACTCGCCGCTGCGGATGAGCTGGTCGACCGCCTTGGACACGGCGTCCCGCAGGTCGGTGTCCTGCTTGCGCACCGCGATCCCGTACGGGATGGAGGTGGACTGCGCGCCGGTCACCTCGTAGCGGTTGCCGCCGTCGGTGGTCTTCGCCGCGTAGGCGGCCACCGGGAAGTCGTTCAGGCCGGCCGCGGCGGCGCCGGAGGCGACCTCGGCGAGCGCCTTGGCGTCGGTGTCCACCTTGTGCACCGTCAGCTGGCGGCCGGTGCGGGCGCAGACGGCCACCTGCCGGCCGGCGATGTCGTCCTGGGTGGTGCCCTGCTGGAAGGCGACGGTCTTGCCGCACAGGTCGTCCAGGGTCCTGATGCCCTTCGGGTTGCCCTTCGGGACGACGATCGAGGTGCCGGCGATGAAGTAGTCCACGAAGTCCACGCCGGGGTTGACCTGCTTGCCGTTCTCGTCCAGGCCCTCGCGGCGCTGGCGGATGTCGCTGATCGCGGACATCGCCACGTCGAACTGCTTGCCCTGGAGGTTCGGTATCAGCTTGTCGAACGGGGTGTCCACGAACTCGATCCGCACGTCGAGGATCCGGCCGAGGGCCGCGGCGAGCTCGGGGTCGAGCCCGGTCGGCTTGCCGTCCGGGCCGTGGAACTCCACCGGCGCGTAGTTGACGTCCATGCCGATGCGCAGCACCCCGGCGGAGCGCTGGGCCTTCGGGAGCTTGGCGCGGAGCTCCTTCACCGGGTCGCTCGCGGCGGCCGGCCCGTCACCGGCGCAGCCGGTGAGCAGCAGGGCGCCGGCCGCGGCCAGTGCGGCTGCGACGAAGAGCGGACGGCGGACCTGGAGGACGTGAGGCATGGATGTTGCTCCTGTGGGCGGTAGTGCGGTCGCCTGGGTGTCGCTGCGGTGTCCGCCGAACGGCGGACAAGCGATCCTGTCATCCCGGCCTGCCGGGCCCGGCGGCGGGTGTGTCAGAATTCGTTCCGGGTGACCCCCGAACACTCGAACCAGGCCGACGAGCCCCGACAGGCTCGGGGTGCCCAGGACCGGAAGTCATCACGTGGCTCCGTATCCGGGGTGCCGACTCCCCTCCGGGTCTGCGTTCACTCCTACGGGTGTGCGTGCGTTCACGCCGTTGCCGTTGCGGGCCCGCCGCTTCCGACGCCGGGCCCGGTCGACGCGACAGCACGGCGATGAACGGTGCGCGACGAGGACGAAAAGGCATAGGTGCGATGCCTTGGTCCGACCTACGCTCGGCCCGGTAGCACTACGCGGACAACACAAGACCCCATAAAACCCTCATCCGAGGGCGCCACCCGACGGGCGCCCCGACCCCGACCCCGGGTCCGCTTCGGCGTACCCGGTTTCCGGTTTCCGGACGGGTCGTGCCCTCCGTCGGCCGCGCACCTCGCCAGAACAATGACGAAGAGGTCATCGTGGCAGCGGAGATCATTCAGAGCAGCACCCAGGACACCGACGATCCGGTCGACGCCGTTTTCGCGCTCCACCGCGGCGGCAAGATGGAGATCCGGGCGACCGTTCCGGTGCGCGACGCGGACGACCTGTCCCTGGCCTACACCCCCGGCGTGGCCCGGGTCTGCACGGCCATCGCCGAGCAGCCGGAGCTGGTCAACGACTACACCTGGAAGTCCAACACCGTCGCGGTGGTCACCGACGGCACCGCGGTGCTGGGCCTCGGGGACATCGGCCCGGAGGCCTCGCTCCCGGTGATGGAGGGCAAGGCCATCCTGTTCAAGCAGTTCGGCGGCGTGGACGCGGTGCCGATCGCGCTGGCCTGCACCGGGGTCGACGAGATCGTCGAGACCGTGGTGCGGCTGGCGCCCTCCTTCGGCGGCGTCAACCTGGAGGACATCTCCGCCCCGCGCTGCTTCGAGATCGAGCGCCGGCTCCAGGAGGCCCTGGACATCCCGGTCTTCCACGACGACCAGCACGGCACCGCGATCGTCACCACCGCGGCCCTGTGGAACGCGGCCGAGGTGACCGGCCGTGAGGTCGGCTCGCTGCGGGCCGTCATCTCCGGCGCCGGCGCGGCCGGCATCGCCATCGCCAAGATGCTGCTGGCGGCGGGCATCGGCGACGTGGCGGTCTGCGACCGCAAGGGCGTGGTGTACGAGGGCCGCGGTGACCTGACGGACGTCAAGGCGGAGATCGCCGCGCTGACCAACCGCGCCGGCCTCAAGGGCTCGATGGCCGACGCGCTGGCCGGTGCCGACGTGTTCATCGGCGTCTCCGGCGGCACCGTGCCGGAGGAGGTCGTGGCGACCATGGCCGAGGGCGCGTTCGTCTTCGCGATGGCCAACCCGAACCCGGAGATCCACCCCGAGGTGGCGCACCGGTACGCGGCCGTCGTGGCCACCGGGCGCAGCGACTTCCCGAACCAGATCAACAACGTGCTGGCCTTCCCGGGCATCTTCGCGGGCGCCCTCCAGGTGCGGGCCTCGCGGATCACCGAGGGCATGAAGCTGGCCGCCGCCAAGGCGCTGGCCGGCGTGGTGGCCGACGAGCTGACCCCGCAGAAGGTCATCCCCTCGCCGTTCGACGAGCGGGTCGCCCCGGCGGTCAGCAAGGCGGTGGCCGAGGCCGCCCGCGCCGAGGGCGTGGCGCGGATCTGACGGTCCGGCGACGTGCGGACGCACGAACTGACGACCTGACGACCTGACGAGGACTGGACCCCGCTTCCGGGCGGGGATCCGCAGGGCAACGGCCCGGGGCCGGGACACGCGTCACACCTTTGCGTGGTTCCCGGCTCCGGCCGTCCCGGCTATCGTCCGGGGCATGTTTGCTGCCTACGCCGCACGTATCGACGCCGACGACCCGCTGAGCGGGCTGGAGCTGGGCGAACTCCCCGAGCCGCAGGCCCGTCCCGGGTGGAGCGTGGTCACGGTCCGGGCCGCCAGCCTCAACCACCACGACCTGTGGTCGCTGCGCGGGGTCGGCCTGCCGGCCGAGAAGCTGCCGATGATCCTCGGGTGCGACGCCGCCGGCGTCGACCAGGACGGCAACGAGGTGGTCATCCACTCGGTCATCGGCCAGAGCGGGCACGGGGTGGGCCCGGACGAGCCGCGGTCCATCCTGACCGAGCGCTACCAGGGCACCTTCGCCCAGCAGGTGGCCGTGCCCACCTGGAACCTGCTGCCCAAGCCCGCCGAACTGAGCTTCGAGGAGGCCGCCTGCCTGCCCACGGCCTGGCTGACGGCCTACCGGATGCTGTTCACCAACGCCGGGGTCAAGCCCGGTGACACCGTCCTGGTGCAGGGCGCCGGCGGTGGGGTGGCGACCGCGCTGATCGTCCTCGGCAAGGCCGCCGGCCTGCGGATCTGGGTCACCGGCCGGGACGAGGCCAAGCGCCGCCGGGCGGTCGAGCTCGGCGCGGACGCGGCCTTCGAGAGCGGTGCCCGGCTGCCCGCCCGGGTGGACGCGGTGATGGAGACGGTCGGCGCCGCGACCTGGTCGCACTCGGTGAAGTCGCTGCGTCCGGGCGGCACCATCGTGATCTCCGGGGCCACCTCCGGCCCCAACCCGAGCGCCACCGAGCTGAACCGGATCTTCTTCCTGGAGCTCAAGGTGGTCGGCTCCACCATGGGCACCAAGGAGGAGCTGGCCGGACTGCTGTCGCTGTGCGCGACCACCGGCGTCCGTCCGGTGATCGACTCGGTGCTGCCGCTGGCCGAGGCCCGGGAGGGCTTCGCCCGGCTGGCCAAGGGCGACGTCTTCGGCAAGATCGTGCTCAATCCCTGAACCGGCGGCGGCACCGAGTCGATCACCGGACGGACGCCGGTGGTCGCGCACAGCGACAGCAGTCCGG
>NZ_JBEPAK010000312.1:0-7115 GCF_040298565.1 Kitasatospora sp. NPDC001539
GTTGGCGCTGCCGTCTTCGTTGCGTGAGCCGATCAGTACCACGGGGGTGCCGAAGTAGAGGACTTTGAGATCGGTGACCTTGTGCACGGGAGTCGCGCTCGTCCTGTGCCCGGTCAGGCCGGACCGGCTGCCGCGGGGATCAGCCGCACGGCCTCGGGGGCGTGGGCGTTGTGGCGTTCGGCCCAGGTGGTCAGCGCGCTCTGGCAGGCGTGGTCCAGGTGCCGGATCCCGGTCAGGTCCAGCTCGACGACGCGGTCGGCGGGAACCGCCTCCAGGGCGTCGAGGAGCTTGGGCAGCCGGAGGAAGGTGGCGTTGCCGGTCAGACGGACGTGGGTGACGCCGTCGGTCCGCTCCTCCGTCTCCACGTGCAGGCGGGACGTCTCCCAGGCGCTCTTGAGGATCGACAGGCCCAGACCGATCAGCACGCCCTCGAACATGTTCACCGTGACGATGGCGACGGCCGTGACGGCCAGGACGACCGCCTCCGCGCGGTGCTCGCGCCACAGCGGGCCGAGCTGCTTGAAGGGCAGCAGCTTGAACCCGGCGTGGACGAGCACCCCGGCGAGGGCCGCGACCGGGATGACGCCGAGGGCCGCCGGCAGGAGCGCGGCGAACAGCAGCAGCCATACGCCGTGCAGCACGCGGGACGCCCTGGTCCGGGCGCCGGCCTGGACGTTGGCCGCGCTGCGGACGATGACCGCGGTCATCGGCAGGGCGCCGAGCGCACCGCAGAGCGCGTTTCCGGCCCCCTGCGCCATGAGCTCCTTGTCGTAGTCGGTGCGCGGCCCGTCGTGGAGGCGGTCGACGGCGGCCGCGCTGAACAGGCTCTCGGCCGAGGCGACGAGGGTGAAGGCCACGATCGTGACGATCAGGGCCGGAGTGACCTGTTGGAGCACGCCGGCGCCGGGCGGCTGGATCGCGTCCAGGAGGCCCTTGACCTCGACCTTCTTCACCGGTCCTGCGAGGAGCCAGGTGCCGCCGGTGGCGAGCAGGACGGCCACCAGCGCGCCCGGCACGACCCGCACCCTGGCGGGCAGGCGCTGCCACAGCAGGATCACGGCGATGGTGCCGGCGCCGACCACGAAGGAGTAGCGGGCGGCGGGGGCGGAGAGGAGCTGGGACAGGAGGCCGGGCAGGCCGAGGAGCTTGTCGACGCCGCTCGCGGGCGCGGGCCGGCCGGCCATCGCGTAGAGCTGCCCGGCGATGATCACCAGGCCGATGCCGGCCAGCATGCCCTCGACCACGGCGACGGATATCGCGCGGAACCAGCGGCCCCAGCGCAGCGCGCCGAGCAGCAGTTGGAGCAGGCCGGTGGCGAGGACGACGAGGCCGAGCGCGGGCAGGCCGAACCGCTGCACGGTCTCGGCGACGAGGACGGTCAGCCCGGCGGCCGGGCCGCTGACCTGGAGGCTGCTGCCGGGGAGCATGCCGGTGACCAGGCCGCCGACGATGCCGGTGATCAGGCCGAGTTCGGCGGGCACGCCCGAGGCGACGGCGACGCCCACGCACAGCGGCAGGGCGACGAGGAACACGACGAGCGAAGCGGTGACGTCGTACTTGAGTGCGGGAAAACGCATGGGAGCCCTCATCCGTGGAGATTCGGTCGTGGCGGGCCGCGTCGTCACAGCGGCAGGAAGAGGTCGGTGCCGGGGCGGTGGGTGCGGACCGCGCCGGTGTGCACCTCGTAGAACCAGCCGTGCAGCCCGAGCCGGCCCGCGTCGGCGCGGCGCGCGACGCTCGGGTGCGTGTGCAGCCGCGCCAGCTGGTCCAGGACGTGGCGCTGGACGGGGCCGGCGAGGTCCTGCCCCGGATCGTGGCCGGGTGTCAGTTCGGCGCCCTCGGCGAGCCACTCGCGCACCGCGGGCACGCCGGTGAGGTCGTCGCCGCGCACCACGGCGCCCACGGCGCCGCAGTGGGAGTGGCCGCACACCACGATGTCGGCGACACCGAGGACCTCGACCGCGTACTCGATGGTCGCGGCCTCGGCCGACGGAACGCCCGGCCGGTACGGCGGGACGATGTTGCCGGCGGTCCGCATCTCGAACAGCTCGCCGGGACGTGCGCCGGTGACGGCGGACGGGATGATGCGGGAGTCGGAGCAGGTGATGAACAGGGCCTGCGGGCTCTGGCCGGCCGCGAGCCGCTCGAAGTCGTCGGCGGTCTGCGCGGCGCGGTGGTGGAAAGTGCGGGCGTGGTCGATGAATGCCTGCATGTCGGTGCCTCGGTACCTTCTGAAGTCGTGTGGGAACGGTGACTTCGGGGACCGTGCCCGCCCGGTGCGGCGGCAGCGCTCAGCGCGACGGTGACGGCGGGGCCGTCCCGGCGCGGGCTGCCGTGGCGTGTGGTGGCGCGGACCTGTGCGCGTCCGGGCCGTCGGTGAGCGTGCGGGCGCGGTCGGCGCCGATCAGCAGCGGAACACCTGGAGGACCGCCGCTCTGGGCTGTCTGCGGGCCCAGTGCGGCGCGTCGGGCGCACCGGCCGGCGGCACGGGGCCGGGGGAGGGCGCTTCGTCGGCGAGGACCGCGGTCAACTCGGGTCGGCGATCCGGGACTTCGAGGCGCCGGGGGCGGGTCCAGCAGAAGCCGGACGGGTTCTTGGGAGCCGGCGCGTCCTCGGCGAGCTTCGCCTGCGTGACGACCCTCGGACAGCCTTCCTCCCGGAGGAGCGCGGACGCGGACTGGTGCAGCACCAGCACGCCCAGCACGGCCAGAAGGGCCACGGCGACCGCGCGGACCGTGCTTCTGACCGGGGACATTGCCGGACCTTCCTCGTCTTTGACTTTTCCTTGGGACTTCCATGGACGATGACGACCGCGGAACGGGGCGAGTTCCGCGAGGCCGGTGAAGTGTTCGTGAACCAGTTCCGGCGGACGATGGAGACCTGCTCCGCGTGCGCCCAGCGCCGGCTTCGGCACCGCGCGGCCGTGTGTCCGGCAGGCCGGGCCAGCCGGCCGGGGTCAGCAGTTAGGTGGCGGCCAAGTCGGCGTAGAGCTCGTCCTGGTCGACGAGCTCCGCAGGTGGCACGCGCAGACGGCGGCGGTCTACCGGCTCCTGGACGAACTGCGCGAGCGCCACCCCGGACTGGAGATCGAGTCCTGCTCCTCCGGCGGGGCCCGCGCCGACCTCGGCATCCTGGAGCGCACGGACCGGATCTGGGGATCGGACAACATCGACCCGATCGAACGCCAGGCCGTCCAGCGCTGGACCGGCCTCCTCCTGCCCCCCGAACTGATCGGCTCCCACGTCGGTTCCACGCCCGCCCACATCAGCCACCGCGACACCAGCCTCGCCTTCCGCTGCGCCACCGCCTTGTTCGGACACGCCGGCATCGAGGCCGACATCTCGGCCTGGTCGAAGGAGGACCTGAGCGCGCTCACCTCGTGGGTCGGCGCCTACAAGCAGCTGCGGCCGCTGCTCCACGGCGGCGACGTCGTCCGCACCGACCACCCCGACCCGGCCGCCTGGGTCCACGGTGTGGTCTCCCGCGACCGGGCTCACGCCGTCTTCGCCTACGTCCAGCTGGAGACCTCCGTCGCAGACAGCGGCGCGCCCGTCCGCCTGCCGGGCCTGGAGCCCGCGACCCGCTACGCCCTGCGGGTGCGCCCCGAGCTCTCGTCCCCCGAGGACACCTGGCCGGCCTGGGCACGGGGGGCGACCGCGCCCGTCGTGACCGGCCGGTACCTCGCCCGGGTCGGCCTCGCCGCCCCGGGCCTCACCCTCCGCCCCGGCCACGCCGTGGTGGTCGAGGTGCAGGCGCAGCCGCCCGCGCCGCAGGCGTGAACCCGCCGGCGCACCGGCGCTGCGCACCGCCCGCACGGGGACCGGCGGACGGGCGGCGGACTGCCGTGTACGGCGGTACGGCGGCGCTCGCTCGGCCTCGACGGCGGCGGGCCGGGCCGGGCCACGTCGGGCCCTGACCGGCCCGACCCGGCCGCGGCGGCGGTCCCGGTCAGCGGGCGCCGAGGAGGTGCTCGTAGGCCAGCTGGTCCAGGTGCTCGAAGGCCATGCCGCGGCGGCCGGCGGCGTCGACGTCGAAGTCCTCGAAGGCGGAGCGGTCCGCGAGCAGCCCGGTCAGTCCGTCCTCGGCCGTGGGCAGGGCGAGTTCGGGCAGGCGCGAGGCGGCGAGCGCGGCCCGCACCTCCGGGTCGGCGCGGAAGGCGCGCGAACGCTCGGCCAGCAGCAGGTAGTTGCGCATGCAGGCGGCGGCCGAGGCCCACACGCCGTCGAAGTCCTCGGTGCGCGGCGGCTTGAAGTCGAAGTGCCGGGGGCCGTCGTAGCCGGCCGACTCCAGGAGGTCGACCAGCCAGAAGGCCTGCCGGAGGTCTCCCGCGCCGAAGCGCAGGTCCTGGTCGTACTTGATGCCGGACTGGCCGTTGAGGTCGATGTGGAACAGCTTGCCGTGCCACAGGGCCTGGGCGATGCCGTGCGGGACGTTGAGGCCGGCCATCTGCTCGTGGCCGACCTCGGGGTTGAGACCGACCCGGTCGGGGCGCTCCAGCGCGTCGATGAAGGCCAGGGCGTGGCCGACGGTGGGCAGCAGGATGTCGCCGCGCGGCTCGTTGGGCTTGGGCTCGATGGCGAAGCGCAGGTCGTAGCCCTGCCGTTCGACGTACTCGCCGAGGAGGTCGAAGGCCTCCTTCAGCCGGTCGAGGGCCGTGCGGACGTCCTTGGCGGCGCCCGACTCGGCGCCCTCGCGCCCGCCCCAGGCGACGTACGTCGAGGCGCCGAGTTCGACGGCCAGGTCGATGTTGCGGATGGTCTTGCGCAGCGCGTACCGGCGCACGTCGCGGTCGTTGGCGGTGAACGCGCCGTCCTTGAACACCGGGTGGGTGAAGAGGTTGGTGGTGGCCATCGGCACCTTCAGCCCGGCCGCGTCCAGGGCGGCGCGGAAGCGCTTGACCACCTGCTCGCGCTCGGCCTCGCCGGCGCCGAACGGGATCAGGTCGTCGTCGTGGAAGGTGACGCCGTAGGCGCCGAGGGCGGCCAGCCGCTGGACGGTCTCGACCGGGTCGAGGGCCGGCCTGGTCGCGTCGCCGAAGGGGTCGCGCCCCTGCCAGCCGACGGTCCACAGGCCGAAGGTGAACTTGTGCGCGGGGGTGGGGACGAGCGGGTCGCTGGACATGGCGCGGCTCCGGATCAGGTGCGGAGGGTGTTTGTCAGGGCTCTCAACAAATTAGTATGCCGGAACGTCAAAGGGAACCCACCCCGGAGGAACGCATGGCTGAGCAGCGTGTCGTGATCGGCTTCGACAGCTCCACCCAGTCCACGAAGGCCCTGGCCGTCGACCTCGACACCGGTGCCGTGGTGGGCACGGGCCGCGCCCCCCACACGGTCAGCATGGGCGCCGGCCGGGAGAGCGATCCCGAGCAGTGGTGGGAGGCGCTCGGCGAGGCCGCGGCGCGCACGGGGTGGGCGGACCGCGCGGCCGCCGTCTCCGTCGCCGGCCAGCAGCACGGCCTGGTCACCCTCGACGCGGCCGGCCGCCCGGTCCGCCCGGCGCTGCTGTGGAACGACGTCCGGTCCGCGCCGCAGGCCGCCGGCCTGCGCGACGCGATCGGCGCGGCGGAGCTCGCCCGCCGCACCGGAAGCGTCCCCACCGCCGCCTTCACCGCCCCGAAATGGGCCTGGCTGCGCGAGCACGAGCCCGCCGCGGCCGACCGCGTCGCGGCCGTCCGGCTGCCCCACGACTTCCTGACCGAGCGGCTGACCGGGGAGGCGGTGACCGACCGCGGCGACGCGTCCGGCACGGGCTGGTGGGGCCCGGACGGCTACGACGGGGACGTCCTCGCCCGCATCGGGCTCGACCCCGCGCTCCTTCCGCAGGTCCTGCCCGCCGGTGCGCGGGCGGGCGCGGTCCGTCCCGGTCTGCCGCTGCGCGCGGGGACGCCGGTGGCCACCGGCACCGGTGACAACATGGCGGCGGCCCTCGGGCTCGGCCTCCTGCCCGGGCAGCCGGTGCTCAGCCTCGGCACCTCCGGCACCGTCTACGCCGTCGGCCGGACGCGCCCCGCCGACCCGAGCGGCACCGTCGCGGGCTTCGCCGACGCCCTCGGCGGCTGGCTCCCGCTCGCCTGCACCCTCAACTGCACCCTCGCCGTCGACCGCTTCGCCGCCCTCCTCGGCCGCGGCCGCGACGAGGTCGAGGACGGCGGCACCGCCGTCGTCCTGCCCTACCTGGACGGCGAGCGCACCCCGGACCTCCCCGGCGCCTCCGGCCTGGTCCACGGACTGCGCCACGACACCACCCCCGGGCAGCTGCTCCAGGCCGCCTACGACGGCGCCGCCCACGCCCTGCTCACCGCCCTGGACGGCGTGCTGCGCGCGGGCGGAGCGGACCCGACGGACGACGAGCCGCTGCTGCTGATCGGCGGCGGCGCCCGCGGACGGGCCTGGCAGCGGACCGTCCTGCGGTTGTCGGGCCGGGCGGTCAAGGTGCCCGCCGCCCAGGAACTGGTCGCGCTCGGCGCCGCCGCCCAGGCCGCCGCCCTGCTCACCGGCGAGCCCGCCGACGCCGTCGCGCGCCGCTGGCGCACGGCCGAGGGCCCGGTGCTGGAGGCCGTGGCGAAGGACCAGGACGCGCTGACACGGATCGGGGATACCCTGCGTCGGGCCGGAGCCTTGCAGGGTGCGCCGGCCGAGGAACGGTAGGAGGGGCGCGTGGCGGTGGTGGTCAGGGCGGGCAAGGGGCCGGAGAGCGGACCCGCCTCGCAGCAGGACATGCGACGGCAGAACCTCTCGCTCGTGCTCGGTGCGGTCGCCGGGCACGGCCCGCTCTCCCGCGCGGACGTCGCCGGGCGCGTCGGCCTGACCAGGGCGGCCGTCTCCTCCCTGGTGGACGAGCTGATCGGCCGCGGCGCGCTGACCGAGGCGCCGGCCACGGCCAGCGGACGGGTGGGCCGCCCCGGACGGGCGCTGACCGTCAACGACCGGGGCCCGGCCGGTCTGGGCCTGGAGATCGGCATCACCCACCTCGGCGCGTGCGTGGTCGACCTGCGCGGCGAGCCGCGGGTGTGGCGCCGGATCGAACAGGACAACGCGGGCCGGCCGGCCGGGGAGGTGCTGGCGGAGACCGCCGCGCTGGCGTCCGACGTGCAGGCCGAGGCCGCCGCCCTCGGC
>NZ_JBEPAK010000313.1:0-7081 GCF_040298565.1 Kitasatospora sp. NPDC001539
ACGCCGGGCCGGAGGTCGAGCGTTGGAACCTTCGGCGCACCAGCGGCCACATCAGCCGCAGGGCGGGCGAGACGATCTTCGGGTCCGTCAGGGTGCCGTCGGTCATGTCGGTCGCGGCACCGCCGGGGTCGGCGGCGAAGACCGACACGCCGGTGCCGTCCAGCCGCGCGGCCAGGTCGAGCGTGTATGCGAGGTTGGCGAGCTTGGCGCGGCCGTACCAGTGGAAGCCGTAGTAGCCGCCGGGTGGCTCGACGGCGTCGAACGACCGCTTCGCGACGGTGACGGCCCCCGAGGTCACGTTCACGATCCTGCTCGGCGAGCCCGCCGTGAGGGTGGGCAGCAGCAGTTCGGTGAGCAGGTACGGCGAGAGGTAGTTGACGACGAACGACGCCTCGACGCCGTTCAGGTCCTGCCGGTCCGCGAACATCGCGCCGACGTTGTTGACCAGCACCGTCAGCGGTTCGCCGGAGGCGGCGCGGTCGGAGGCGATCCGGTCGGCGAGTGCGCGGACCTCGTCGAGGGAGGCGAGGTCGGCGGCCAGGAACCGCGCCGCGTGCGCCGGGTTCGTCGCGTTGATCCGCTCGACCGCCCGGGCGCCCCGGTCGGGGTTGCGCCCGACCACGGTGACCTCGAACCCGGCGGCGGCCAGTCCCAGGGCCGTCTCGTACCCGATCCCGGCCGTCCCGGCCGTGACGACGGCTGTCTTCTTCATGGCTCTTCCACTCCCGAGGCAATACGGATAGATCATCCGCTTGACGCGACGTTAGCACATTCGGATGGACTATCCGGTTAGTCGTTCGCCTTACGGATTGCTGACGACTCTGGTTGCGGCGCTCCGTCCTGCGGCTCGGCCGGTAGCGTCCCCGGCATGAGGATCCTCGTCACCGGCGGCGCCGGGTTCATCGGTTCGGCGGTCGTGCGCGCTCTGGTCGCGGCGGGCCACGAGGTGCGGGTGCTGGACGCCCTGCTGCCCGCCGTCCACCCTTCGGGGGCGGTGCCCGACCTGCCGGACGGCGTCGAGTTCCGGCACGGCGACGTCCGGGACGCGGCGACGCTGGCACGCTCCCTGACCGGGGTGGACGCGGTCTGCCACCAGGCGGCGATGGTCGGGCTCGGCCTGGACCTCGACGACGCGCCCGAGTACGTCGGCTGCAACGACCTCGGCACGGCGGTGCTGCTCGCCGCGATGGCACGCGCGCAGGTGCGGAGGCTGGTGCTGGCCGGATCGATGGTGGTCTACGGCGAGGGCCGGTACGCGTGTCCGGAGCACGGGAGCGTGGCGCCCGGCCCCCGGCGCCCGGAGGATCTCGACGCGGGCCGGTTCGAACCGCCCTGCCCGGAGTGCGCGGCCCCGCTCCGGCCGGGCCTGGTCGCGGAGGACGCGCCGGGCGATCCGCGCAACGTGTACGCCGCGACGAAGCTCGCCCAGGAGCACCTGGCCGCCGCCTGGGCCCGCGCGTGCGGAGGGTCCGTCCTGACGCTGCGCTACCACAACGTCTACGGCCCCGGCATGCCGCGCGACACCCCGTACGCCGGGGTGGCCTCGCTGTTCCGTTCGGCGCTCGCCCGCGGCGAGGCCCCCCGGGTGTTCGAGGACGGCGGCCAGCGCCGGGACTTCGTCCACGTCGACGACGTGGCGGCGGCGAACCTGGCCGCGCTGGAGGCCGTCCGCCACCGGGCACCGGGCCGTGCCCGGGCGTACAACGTCGGCAGCGGGGAGGTGCGCACGGTCGGCGAGATGGCCCGGGCGCTGGCCGACTCCTGCGGCGGGCCGGCCCCGGTGGTGACCGGGCAGTACCGGCTCGGGGACGTCCGGCACATCACGGCCGACTCCTCGCGGCTGCGCGCCGAGTTGGGCTGGCGGCCCCGGGTGCCGTTCCTGGCGGGGATGGCCGAGTTCGCCGCCGCGCCCCTGCGGGCCTGAGGGCCCGGCTGCGGCGGCGCGGCCCCACGGTCAGCCGCGCGCGGCGGGGAGCGCGATCTCGAAGCAGCAGCCCCCGGCGACGTTGCGCACCCGGGCACGGCCGGAGTGGGCCTCCACGATGCCGCGGACGATGGCCAGCCCGAGCCCGGCTCCGCTGTCCCCGTCCCCGCCCTCCCCTGGGTCGCGCCGCGGCGTGCGCGCGGCGCTGCCGCGCCAGCCGGTCTCGAAGACGCGGGAGAGGTCCTGCTCCGGGATGCCGCCGCAACCGTCGGTGACCGAGAGCACGACCTCGTCCACCTCCCGGCGGGCCGACACCGCCACGACGCCGTCCTCGGGCGTCGAGCGGATCGCGTTGACCAGGAGGTTGCCGAGCACCCGGGTGATCTCCCGGCTGTCCACCTCGACCGGCTCGGCCACGACCTGACGGCCCTCCAGGCGGACGCCGCGCTGGCGGGCCAGCGGGTGGGCGCCGGCCAGCGCGTCGTCGACCAGGTCGTAGACGGACACCCGGGACACCGAGAGGGACAGTGCGCCGGCCTGGATGCGGGAGAGCTCGAAGAGGTCGTCGACCATGCCGGTGAGCCGCTCCACCTCGGTGCGGATCCGCTTCAGGTAGTGCTCCGGCTCGTCGACCACTCCGTCCTCCAGGGCCTCGGCCATGGCGCGCAGCCCGGCGAGCGGGGTGCGCAGGTCGTGGGAGATCCAGGCGATCAGCTCGCGCCGCGAGGCGTCCAGCACCTGCTCCCGCGCTCGCGACTCGGCGAGCCGGGCACTGGTGGCGGCGAGTTCCTCGCTGAGCTGGGCCAGTTCGAGCCCCAGGGGATGCCTCGGCGCGGCGAAGCCGGCGTCGCTGCCGACGGTACGGGCGGCCGCGGTCAGCGCGCGGCTGCCGGCCACCACCTGGCGCCCGAGCAGTGCGGCCGTGAGCAGCGACACCACGGACGCCATGCCGAGCACGGTTATCACCACGCCGAGGTCGTGGCCGGACAGGAACATCGCCTGGGCGACGGCGAGCGTCCCGGAGGTGACGGCGAGCACGGTGACGACGGCGACGCAGAAGAGCGAGAGCGCCATCGAACGGCGGCGCAGCAGCCGGACGGCCAGCCAGCCGAGCAGGCCGGCGCCCGCCGCGCCGAGGCCCGCGAACAGCGCGATCAGCGACAGGTCCTTCACTTCGGGCCGTCCTGCTCGTCCGCGACGGGGTCGTAGCGGTACCCGACGCCCCAGACGGTGGTGATCAGTCTCGGTGCGGCGGGGTCGTCCTCGATCTTCTCGCGCAGGCGGCGGACGTGGACGGTGACGGTGGACAGGTCGCCGAAGTCCCAGCCCCAGACCCGCTGCATCAGCTCCTGGCGGGGGAAGACCGTCCCGGGGTGCCGGAGGAGGAACGCGAGCAGGTCGAACTCCCTAAGAGTCAGGGCGAGTTCACGGCCTGCGCGGCAGGCCCGGCGGGCCTGCGGGTCGAGCGTGATGTCGCCGGACGCCAGCGGCCCGGGGGCCGGTGCCGTGGGCGCCGTGCCGCGGGAGCGGCGCAGCACCGACTGGACGCGCAGGACGAGTTCCCGCGGGCTGAAGGGCTTGGTGACGTAGTCGTCGGCGCCCAGTTCCAGGCCGAGGATGCGGTCCGCCTCGTCGCCCTTGGCGGTCAGCATGACCACCGGGAGGTGGGCGCCGTCGGCGGTGGCGCGCAGCCTGCGGAGGATCTCCAGACCGTCGATCCCGGGAAGCATGAGGTCCAGGACCAGGAGGTCGGGGCGGTGGGCCCGGGCCAGCTCGAGGCCGTGGTCGCCGTCGCAGGCCCGGTCGACCCGGTGGCCGGCCCGGGTGAGGTAGCCGGCGACGACCTCGCCCACGGTGAGGTCGTCGTCGATCACCAGGATGCGGGCGGGGTCCGGTGGTGCGGCGGGGCCGAGGCTGTCGTTCACCTCGCCGAGGATACGAGGCGCGGCCGCCGTGGGTACCGCGTCGGCGCGGACGTTCGCGTTCCGTAAGATCGCGGCTCGCCGGCACGCGACCCGGGCCGCCGCCGCACCCGCCGGAACGCGCACCTGCCGGAACGCGCCCCCGCCGCCGTCGGGGGCCGCGGCGGGATGCGGCCCCGGCCGGCGGCGGGATGCGGCCCCGGCCGCCGGCGGGATGCGGCTCCGGCAGCCGGCGGAACCCGACTCCGGCCGCCGGCGGATCGACGTAGGACTTCCGTAAGGGCGCGGTTCGGCCCCGACGGGCCCACCCGCCCTTAGCGTGGCCGACGTGATCCCTCCGACTCCCCCCTCATCGTCCGTCGACCTCGTCCTGCCGTGCCTCGACGAGGCCGGGGCCCTGCCCTGGGTGCTGGCTCGGGTGCCCGCGGGCTGGCGCGCGATCGTCGTCGACAACGGTTCCCGTGACGGCTCGGCAGAGGTGGCCCGTTCGCTGGGCGCGACGGTCGTCGAGGAGCCGCGGCGCGGCTTCGGCGCCGCGTGCCACGCCGGGCTGCTCGCCGCGACCGCCGAGCTGGTCTGCTTCATGGACTGCGACGGCTCGTTGGATCCCGCCCAGCTGCCGCGGGTCGCCGCGCCGGTCTTCGCCGGCTCGGCGGACCTGGTGCTCGGTCGGCGCCGCCCCGCGACCGCCGGGGCGTGGCCGCTGCACGCCCGGCTGGCGAACGCGGCCCTGGCCGGCCGGCTGCGGGCGAGGACGGGGGCGCCGCTGCACGACCTCGGACCGATGCGGGCCGCCCGTCGTGACCGGCTGCTGGCGCTGGGCCTGGGCGACCGCCGCTCCGGCTACCCGCTGGAGATGGTGCTCGCCGCGTCGGCGGCGGGGATGCGGATCGCCGAGACGCCCGTCGACTACCTGCCGCGCACGGGCCGCTCCAAGGTCACCGGCACCCTGCGGGGCACCCGGCAGGCCGTCCGCGACATGCGGGCCGTCCTGGCCGCGCCGCCGCCGACCCTGCTGGTGATCGCCAAGTCGCCGGTCCCGGGGCGGGTCAAGACCCGCCTCACCCCGCCCTGCACGCCCGAAGAGGCGGCGGCGCTGGCCGAGGCCGCCCTCGCCGACACGCTCGCCACCCTCGCCCGGGTGCCGGCCGGGCGGCGGCTGCTCGTCCTGGAGGGCGCCACCGGCCCGTGGCTGCCGCCCGGCTGGCAGGTCGTGCCGCAGGTGGACGGCGGGCTGGACGCTCGGCTCGCGGCCGCCTTCGCGCACGCCGGCCGGCTCGCTCCGGACGCGCCCGCCCTGCTGGTGGGCATGGACACCCCGCAGCTGGACGCCGCGCTCCTCGCCGGGGCCCTGTCGCCCGCGCGGCGCACGGGCGTCGACGCCTGGTACGGGGCGGCCGCCGACGGCGGGTTCTGGGCGCTCGGGCTGGCCCGGCCCACCGAGCGGCTGACCCGGCGGCTGCTGCTGGGCCTGCCGATGTCCACGCCGGACACCGGGCGGGCCCTGCTCGGCCGGCTCGTGGCGGAGGGGCTGACGGTCGGCCACCTCCCGGTGGTCACCGACGTGGACACCGTCCGGGACGCCCGCCAGGTCGCCGCCGAGGCTCCGGGCAGCAGGTTCGCGGAATGCTTCCGGTCGATCGGGGCCGCCCGGGAGGTGACGGGGTGAGCGTCACCGCCGAGGCATGGGTGGACGACCCGTTCGCCGAGGCCGTGCGGGCCGGCCGGGGCCCGCTCTGGCTGCGGCGCGAGGACGGCCGGCGGATCCCGCTCGACGTGGAGCGCTGGTGCGCGCCCCCCGCCGGGGCCGATCATGGGCTGCTGCTGCGCTGCACCCGGCTGGCCGCGCCGGTGGTGGACCTCGGGTGCGGGCCCGGCCGGCTCGTCGCGGCCCTGCTCGGCCTCGGCGTGCCGGCGCTGGGGGTCGACGTCACCGGCGCGGCGGTGGCGCGCACCAGGAGCCTCGGCGGGCCGGCCCTGCGGCGGTCGGTCTTCGACCGCCTCCCGGCGGAGGGCCGCTGGGGCGGTGCGCTGCTCGCCGACGGCAACCTCGGCATCGGCGGCGACCCGGGGCTCCTGCTCGGCCGGAGCGCCGAGATCCTGGCCCCGGGTGGTGTGCTGCTGGTCGAGGTGGAGCCGGGGGAGGTCGACGAACGGATCACCGTCCGGGTCGAGGGCGCGGACGGCCGGCTCGGGCCGGCGTTCGGCTGGGCCCGCTGCGGCGCGGCGGCCACCGTGCGTCGCGCCGACCGGGCCGGGCTGGTCGAGACCGAGCGGTGGTCCTCCCACGGCCGCCACTTCCTCGCGTTGCGGAAGGCGGTCGGTCGCCGCTGACGCGGCGGTGCCGGCGGACCGGGCCGCGGGAAGGCGCAGTTGGACAGGCCCACCAGGACGGCCCACACCCACGGCGCACCTACTCCGGTACCTCCGCCTTCGCGCGGCTCACGGCCGGCCACTGCGGGTGCTCGCGCTCGGCCCAGCGGCGGTCGACCAGTCCGGTCCGCATCCCGCGCCGGGCCTCCGGGTCCCGCAGGGCCATCCGGACGTGCCCGGCGGTCACCACCGCGATGGCCGCCGCGAGCCAGTCGTGGACGAAGGTCGCGCCGGTCCGCCAGGCCGCCGGCGCCAGGTGGGTGAGCCACATCAGCAGGCCGGTGCCGAGGATCGTCAGCATGGCGCCCAGCGTCCACTGGGCGTAGAGCTTCTGCCCGGCGTTGAACTTCCCCGCCGGGCGGTGCGACGCGCGCGCCCTGGTCGCCCGCAGCCACTGCCGGTCCACCGGGTGGAAGCGGCTCAGCCTCGCCACGTCCGCCCGCACCGCCCGGAAGGCCAGCCCGAGCAGCAGCGGCACCGGCAGCGCCAGGCCGCACCACACGTGCACGGTGACGACGAGCCGCCGCCGTCCGACCAGTTCGGCCAGCGGCGCGACGTACAGGCAGGCGGCGGTGGCCAGGCAGGTCAGGACCAGGGCGGCGGTGGCGCGGTGCACCCAGCGTTCGGCGCGGGTGAAGCGGAGCAGCCGGTCAGGCGGTCGGTGCATCGTCGCGTCCGTTCGAGCGGCCGACCCAGGCGTCGACGTCATAGCCGTTCTGCTCCCAGTAGCCCGGCTCCACCGAGCCGGTGACGGTGATCCCGGACAGCCACTTGGCCGACTTGTAGAAGTACATCGGTGCCACGTAGAGGCGCACCGGGCCGCCGTGGGCGTGCGGGATCGGGGCGTCCTGCAGCTTGAGCG
>NZ_JBEPAK010000314.1:0-6986 GCF_040298565.1 Kitasatospora sp. NPDC001539
TCACCGAACGCCTGCTGCCTCCGCGCCGTCAACGGACCTGCCCGCGAGTCATCAAACGCAAGATGTCCAACTGGCCCCTCAAGCGCGCCCAGCACTACAACTGGCCACCACCACAACCAGCAACACCAACCGTCACCCCGCGCGACACAACCTAAAGTCACCAGCATTGGGCCTTGGCCGGGCCGTCCTGGACCATGTGGAAGTCGAGCCGCACCACCCCGGCGAGGTCGGACAGCACGACCAGGATCCGGGTGTCGCCGAGGTCGATGGTGACCTCGTTCCCGATGCACGAGCAGGCCACCAGGCCCTCGATCTCCTCCTCCGCCAGATACCTGGCCAGCGGGACCGCCCTGCCCCGGATGAGAAACGGACGTGCCACCGAACCCACCGGACCGCCTCCTCTCGCCGCACGCGTGCGGCCCCGGCCGCAGCGCAAGCGCACTGCGACAGACCGGGCCCGCCCATGCTCCACCACACCGCGCGCGACCGCCAAGTCCGTATCTCACCAAGTGACTTGAGCGAATGCACCCACCCGGCGCACCGGCGCACACCTGGGCGCACCGGGCGGCGCGGGGCGGGTCGCGGTCGGGGATCGACCCCGGGGTCAGCGGTGGGCGACGATGACGGAGATGCCCCAGCCGATCGCGGCGAGGACCACCGCGAAGCACACCGCGGCGACGGCCCACCCGAGCGCACCGGCGGTGCCACGCGGGGTGCCCGCCCCGTCGGTCCGGGCCGGCGGGTTGAGGGCACGGACGCCGACGGCGAACAGCGCGGGCAGGCCGGCGCCGGCGAGCAGGCCGACCACGACGATCTTCCACAGCGCGCTCAGGTTGATCCAGGAGTTCACGGGGCCGCCTCGTCGATGGAGGGCGTGGGAACGACCGAGCCGGTCCACGCCGCGTTCACGTTCTCCGGGGTGACGGCCGGGTGGCGGGACGCGATGAAGAAGACGACCGAGGCCAGCACCAGCACCACGAAGACGACCACGACGCCCGTCGTGCCACCGATCCCGTCGGCGACCCAGTAGGCCAGCGCGCCGGCCAGTGCCGCAGCCGGCAGGGTGAGCAGCCAGGCCGCCACCATGCGGTTGGCGATGTTCCACCGGACGACCGCGCCCCGCTTGCCGACCCCCGATCCGAGGATCGAGCCGGTGGCGACGTGGGTGGTGGAGAGCGAGTAGCCGAAGTCGGTGGAGGTGAGGATGACCGCGGCCGAGGACGATTCGGCGGCCATCCCCTGCGGCGCCTCGATCTCCACCAGGCCCTTGCCGAGCGCCCGGATGACCCGCCACCCACCGATATAGGTGCCGAGGGCGATGGCCACGGCGCAGGCGGTGATCACCCAGGTCGGGGCCTTCGCTCCCGTGCTCAGCGTTCCGTTGGCGATCAGGGCCAGGGTGATGACACCCATGGTCTTCTGCGCGTCGTTGGTGCCGTGGGCGAGCGAGACCATGCAGGCCGAGCCGATCTGGCCGGTCTTGAAGCCGCGGGTGCGCGGGCGGTCGGCGACGCCGCGGGTGAGGCGGTAGACGAGGTAGGTGCCGAGCGCGGCGACCCCGCCGGCGATGACCGGTGACAGGGCGGCCGGCACGATCACCTTGGCGACGAGCGCCTGCCACTTCACGGCGGAGGAGCCGGCCGCCGCCATGGTGGCCCCGACCACGCCGCCGATCAGCGCGTGGGAGGAACTCGACGGGATGCCCACGTACCAGGTCGTCAGGTTCCAGAGGATGCTGCCCGTCAGGCCTGCCATGACGACCGTCAGCGTGACGTCGTGACTGTTCACCAGCCCGCTGGCGATGGTCGCGGCGACCGCTGTCGACAGGAACGCGCCCACCAGGTTCAGCACCGCCGAGACGGCGACCGCGATGCGCGGCGGCAGGGCGCCGGTGACGATGGAGGTGGCCATGGCGTTGCCGGTGTCGTGGAACCCGTTGGTGAAATCGAAGCCCAGCGCAGTGGCGACCACCAACGCCAGGACCACGTCATTGCCCATCACGGGGACGAACCTATGCGCACCGGCCGTCCGCTCGGCTCCCCCGCCACCCGTGCGGCCGGAGAGTCGCCGACCATCACCCGGTCGGGGCAAGGAATCGAGGTGCCGAGGGGGCGCGGCCGCGGTCGGGGCGGCTCGCCGACGGGGCGCCTCGCCGACGGCGGGCGCCTCAGCGACGGCGGGCGCCACCGCCGACGCCACGCGGCGGTGGCTGTGGCGGGTGGCGCGGCCACGGGCGTCCGACGCGGCCCTACGCCCCCGCTCGGCCTGCCGCATCACGCTCGGCGAAGACCTCCCGGGCGGCCGTGATCCCGTTGAGCGCGGCCGGGAAGCCGGCGTAGACCGCCATCTGGATGATCGCCTCGACCGCCTCGTCCCGGGTGCCGCCGACGTTGAGCAGTCCGTGCAGGTGGACGCGGAGCTGCGGGCCCGCGGTGCCGAGCGCGGTGCAGACGGCCACCGTGGCCAGCTCGCGGGTCCGCAGGTCGAGGGCGGCCCGTGAGTAGACGTCGGCGAAGGCGAAGTCGACGATGTAGTCGGCCAGGACCGGGGCGATGTCCGCCAGCGAGGCGACGACGCGCTCTCCGGCCTCGCCGTCGATCCGGTCGAGCGCGGCGAGCCCGCGCTCGTGGCGCTCGCGGAGCGTCTCGGCGCCGTCCGTCCCGCTGCGCGCGGGGCTGAAGTCGAGGTCCGGCCGGGCCGCGAAGGCGGCCTTGACCACGGCCATGCCGTTGAGCGCCGCCGGGATTCCGGCGTAGACGGCCACGTGGAGGACCGTCTCGACGATCTCGGCCGGCGCCACGCCGACGTTGAGGGCGCCGTCGACGTGGAAGCGCAGCTGCGGGGCGGCAGTGCCCAGCGCGGTCAGGGCGGCGATGTTGATCAGCTGCCGCTGGGCGAGGGAGAGGCCGGGCCGGCCGTAGACGTCGCCGTAGCCGAACTCGACGGTCAGCCGGGCGAGGTCCGGGGCGATGCCGTCGAGGCCGTCCAGGAGGGCGGGGCCCTCGGGGCCGGCGACCTCCCGCAGGAGCGCCTGCCCTCGTGCGAAGCGGTCGGAGGCGGGCGACGAGGCGGGCGACGACATGTGCGGAGAGACGTGCCGGCACGCGGACGAGCGGTCGGCGGCAGCGGCGGCGGCGGTGGGAGCGGTGACAACGGTCATGGCGGTCTTCCTGACGGCGGAGAGCGGGAACAAGCAGTCGAGTGACGGAACGTTTCGTAACGCATAGGAGGCTAGACCGGGCCCCGCAGGCCTGTCAAAACGAAACGTAACGTCACGTCGAGGGGCTAGACTCTCCGCATGACCCTCCAACCGAACCCGGAACGCCGGAGCGAACGGGCCCGCCGCGCCATCCTGGACGCCGTCTTCGAGGTGTCCGGAGCCAAGGGGTACGGCAGGACCACCATCGAGGCCATCGCCGCGACCGCCGGCGTCGGCAAACCGACCATCTACCGCTGGTGGCCGTCCAAGGGCGCGATCGCCCTCGACGCCGTCAACGACCGGATCGGCGACTCCATGGACTTCCCCGACACCGGGGACATCGCCGCCGACCTCACCGCTCAGCTCGCCAGCGTGGCAGCCATGCTCACCGGCGACACCGGAACGCTCTACCGCGGGATCATCGCCGAGTCCCAGAGCGACCCGGAGCTCGCCGCCGCCCTGCGCGCCACCTTCCTCGAGCCTCGGATCCAGCGGTGCGTCCGGCGCCTCGATGCCGCCGTGGCCGCCGGGCAGCTCCGAGCCGACCTGCCCACCCGCACGATGGTCGACCTCCTCTACGCCCCGGTGTACTACCGCGTCCTGCTCGGCGCCGGACCGGAGGAGACGCTGCGCAGTCCCCTGCTGGTCGAGGCCGTCCTGGACGGGCTGCGGCCCGCCTGAGCGGCCGCCGACCGCCGCACGGCGGGCGCAGCGGCAGGTGGATTCGCGAGGTCGGGCAGATGAGGCGGGCTGTGGAACCCGTCTCCTGCCCGGACGGCCGGGGCCGGATCCGGTTTCCGAACCCGGCCCCGGCCCCGCTCATCCGGTGGCGGCCACCCTCCCGTCCGCGATCAGCCCGACCGGGCAACCCGGCCGTCACGAACGGAGGGATTGCCGTCCTAGCGCAGCACGCCGCGCAGGGCCTCCGGGTCGGTGGGCGGGAGAGGGGCGGCCGGCGCGGCCGTCAGTGCCTTGGCGTTCGCCGGCGGCGGGGTGACGTACACCGGCGTCGGGTCGTCCTCGGGCGCGCAGGTCTTGGCGATCCGCCCCTTGCCCTGGGGCAGGCTGCCGTCGCGCAGGTACGCGGTGAAGGTGTCGTCCAGGCAGGCGTTGCCGTGGAAGAGGATCTCGTGGAAGCTGCCGCCGTCCTGGACGACCAGCTTGGAGCCCGGCAGCGCGTCGTGCATGGCGAGGCCGCCCTCGTACGGCGTGGCGGCGTCCTCGGTGGCTTGGAAGAGCAGGACCGGGGGCAGGCCCTTCCCGGTGATCTTCAGCCGGCCGGCCTGGTTGCCCTGGTAGGGCCAGAACATGCAGGCGGCGTTGTACCACATGTTGTTGTACGTGTAGAAGGGCGCGGCGGCATTGACCTTGGCCTGGTCCTTCTTCCAGACCTCCCAGTCGCGCGGCCAGGCGTTCTCGGTGCACTGGGCCGCGTTGTAGGCGGGGAAGGTGCCGTCGTCGGTTCCGGGGGCCGCGTACTTGTTGTAGGCGATGTTCAGCGGCTGGGTGTCGTGCCGGGTGACGTAGGCGGAGAGCACGGTGGCCATCCGGGGCCAGCGCAGGAAGTTGTAGCCGCCGCCGTAGAAGGTGTCCTCGAACTCGGCGGGGCCGATCTTCCCCGGCGCGGGGGCGGCGTCGACCGGCTCCTTGCGCAGCGCGTCCTCGACCTGGTCGTAGGCCTTCTTGACGGCGGCGGCGTCGGTGCCCAGGTGGTAGACCGAGTCGGCCTTGGCGGTCCAGGCCGCGAAGGCGTCGAAGCGGCGCTGGTGCTCCTTGTCCTGCAGGATGTTGTGGTCGTACCAGCTGATCGTCGGGCCGACGATGCTGTCCAGCACCATGCGCCGCACGTGCGAGGGGAAGAGCTGGCCGTAGGTGGAGCCCAGCGAGGTGCCCCAGGATCCGCCGTAAAAGTTGATCTTCGGTACGCCGAGCGCCCGGCGGATGCTGTCCATGTCGCGGGCGTTGTCGACGGTGGTCATGTGCGGCAGCAGCCAGGACCAGTCGGCCGCGCAGTCTGCGGCGTAGCCGGCCGCCTTCTTCAGCCAGTCCTTCGAAGTGCCCTGGCTCAGCTGGTAGTCGGGGCGCTCGCCGTCGAAGTAGTGGGCGTCGCACACGACGTGGGGGTCGCTGCCGTTGGTGCCGCGCGGGTCGAATCCGATCCAGTCGTAGGTCGAGGCGACGTCGGCGGGGATCTGGCCGGAGATGTAGGCGGGCATCCAGAGCCCGGAGTCGCCGGGGCCGCCGGGGTTGAGCAGGATCGGGCCCTGCTGCTTGTCCTTGGGCGCGGTGGCGGGGAGCCGGTTCAGCTTGATCCTGATCTTGCGCCCGCGCGGGTCGGCGTAGTCCACCGGCACGTCCAGCATGGCGCACTGCAGGGCGGGCGTGGCCGGGTCGTTGCAGGAACTCCAGGCGAGGGTCCCCTGTCCGGTGTCGACGAGGTCGGCGGCGTCGGGCCCGGCTGCCGAAGCGGCGGTGCCGCCGAGGGTTGCGACGGCCGCGGCGGCCGCGAGGAGGGCGATGGCTTTTCTCATGGGGAGCATGATGTGACATGTGCAATGGCACATCTAGGGGGCGGGCCGGACTTTGCCAAGCTGTGACCTGCGCTCATGCTCCTGACTGATCATCAGACTTCTAACTCTCCCGGGAGGTTGGCCGCGCGGAGGACCGCGGTCCATGACTAGCATCTGAACTCCCATCGGTTCGGACGCCAAGCGCCTGGGAGGGGCGGCGCCGGACAGACCGACAGGAGGGCCCAACCGCGTGTCCCACCAGCACGTCCACCCCGTCAGCTCCCGCCCGACCCCGGCCGACGTCGCACTGCCACCCGCCCTGCCCTACCCCGACGGCTGGGCCGCGCTCGCGTTCTCGGCCGAGCTCCGCCCCGGCACCGTGATCACCCGGCAGCTGGCCGGTGAGGACGTCGTGCTCTACCGCCTGCGGGACGGCCGGCTGCGCGCCGTCCGGCCGCACTGCCCCCACCTGGGCGCCCACCTCGGGCTCGCCGAGGTCGAGGGCGGCGACCTCGTCTGCCCCTTCCACCGGTTCGCCTTCGACGCCGACGGCCGGTGCGTCCGGACCGGGTACGGTACGCCACCGCCCAAGGCCAGCCTCGCCCGGCTGCCCGTGTGCGAGGTGAACGACGCGGTCTTCGTCTGGCGCCACCACGACGGCCGCGAACCGGACTGGGAGATCCCCGCCTGGCACGTACTCGACGACCAGCCGCTGCGCCACGCCTCCTTCGAGATGCCCGGCTACGCCCAGGACGTCATGGAGAACTCCTTCGACCTCGGCCACTTCCTCACCCTGCACGGCTGGCCGCACGGAGAGCTGGCGGCGCCGGTGGATTTCGACGGGCGCCGCTTCCACATCTCCATGCGCGTGCGGGAGCGGTTTCCGCTGGTCGGGATGCGGGAGGTGCGGGTGGAGGTCGACGGCTACGGGCTCGCCGCCCTGCACACGGACGTCCACACCCCGTCGCTCGGCCTGCGGATCTGCTCCCTGGTGATGGCCACCCAGGTCGCCCCTGCCCGGATGCAGCTGCGCCAGGCGAGCCGCTTCGCCCTGGACGAGCCGGCCTCGCTCCCGCCGGCGCTCGCGCGGGCGGTCAGCCGGACGGCGACCAGGCTGCTAGCCGGTCCGATGTTCAAACACACCCTCGCGTTCACCGCCGACGACTTCCCGATCTGGTCCACGAAGAGGTACGTCTCCCCGCCGCGCCTGGCCGCCGGCGACGGGCCGATCGGCGCGATGCGGCACTGGGCCCGGCAGTTCTACCCGCCGGACGACC
>NZ_JBEPAK010000315.1:0-6968 GCF_040298565.1 Kitasatospora sp. NPDC001539
CGACATCTCGAAGCGTGGGGAACGGCCGCGTCGTATGCTCCCCGATCCCGGAGATCTCAGCAGGTCGAGTGACCCTCGAGGTTAAACAACAAGCTCAGGCATCCTGCCCGAGCGTGACGGGGAGTTGGCGACGCGAGGTGATGTCGAGCTTGCGGAACACGCTGCGCAGGTGGGCGTCGATGGTACGCGGGCTCAGGAACAGCCGGTCGGCGACCTCGCGGGAGGTCGCTCCGGTCGCCACCAGCCGTGCGATGTTCAGCTCCTGACCGGTCAACAGCTCCACCGCACCCAGCACGGCCGGCCGGACCTGCTCGCCGACGGCGGCCAGCTCCGCCCGGGCCCGCTCGGCGAACCCCTCCGCGCCCGTCGCGGTGAACAGCCCGTGCGCGCTGCGCAGCGCCTCCCGGGCCTGCCCGCGGCGGCCCTCACGGCGCAGCCACGCGCCCTGGTGCAGCAGCGCCCGGCCGTGCCAGACGCGAAGGCCGGCGGCATCCAACCGGCTCACCGCCTCGGCGTGGAGCTCCTCCGGGTCGTCCGACAGCAGCGCCGCGAGGGCAGCGCGCACCCCCAGCGCCCAGTCGGTGCCGACCGCCGACGCGTGTCGCGACAACCGCGCGAAGGCCTCCTGCGCGGCGTCCTGCTCGCCGCACCGGACGGCCGCCTCGACGAGCTCGGGCAGGGCGAGGCTGGACATTCCCAGCTCGCCGTCGGTCACGGCCAGCCGGGCCGCATCCAGGGCCGCCCGGTGGTCGGCCGTGCCGTTGGCGTGCAGCGCCGCCGCCGCGTGGACGGTCGCCGTCAGCATGCCCTTGTTCCGCGCGTACGACTCCGCCAGCACCCGGTCGAACAGAGGCCGCGCCTCGGAGGCCGTTGCCCGCACCGCAGCCGAGAACAGCCGGCCGTACCAGTGCGGCGGCACGCCGGTCACCTCGGCGATGCCGTCGGCCTCGCTGTTCAGCGCCGCCGCCCCGAGCAGGTCACCGCGCAGGGTAGCCGCCATCGCCCGCATCCACAGGCCCACCGGGAGGACCATCAACGTTCCACTGGTGCGCGCGCCGTCCACGGCCCGTTCGACGAGTCGGTCTCCCAGGGCGACATCCCACAGTTCGACGGCGAGCAGGGCGGCCAGCGACAGCCGGCCGGCCCACAGCGGGTCGGTGACCTCGGACAGCAGCCCGAGCAGCACCGGCACCGTCGCCAGGTCGCCGTCGAGGTAGCCGACGAGCGCGTCCAACAGCGCGTCCGCGGTCGAGCGTTCACCGGTCGCGGCGGGCGCCCGCCGGGCCGCCGCCAGGGCCTGTCGCGCGGCGGGGGAGGCCCGGCCGACCACCAGACCCGCCTGCAGCGCGTCCAGCAGGTGCAGCCGCGCCCGGCCGGGATCGAGGGCGGCTGCCGCCACCAGGTGGCCGACCGCGTCCGCCGCGCCGTCACCGAAGAACGCCGCACGTCCGCGCAGGAGTTCGACCTCCACCTGGTCGGCGGAGTCGATCGGGCCTCCCTCGGCCGCCGCGACCAGCGTCAACGCGCTCTCGAACGACCCGGCCGCCAGTGCGGCCCGGGCCGCGGCGAGACTGCGGCCGGCCCGCAGCCGCGGATCGGCCGTCAGGCCCGCGGCCTGCTCCAGGAACGCCGCCTCGGCAGCGGCCCCGCCCCGGCGCCGCGCCCGCTCCGCGCAGCGCAGCAGCTCCGCCGCCGCCTCCTCGTCCGGCCGGGAGAGGGACTGCGCACGGTGCCACGACCGCCGGTCGGGTGCCGTCAGCGGATCCGTGGCCTCCGCGAGGGCCCCGTGGACGCGACGGCGCTGCGCGGGGGACGCCGCCGTGTACACCGCCGAGCGCACCAGCGGATGCCGGAACCTCGACTGCCCGCCCAGGTCGATCAACCCGCTCGCCTCCGCCTCCGACCCGGCCTGGGGCCCCACGCCCAGCAGATCGGCCGCCCGCCACAGCAGCCCCGGGTCTCCCAGGGGTTCGGCGGCCGCCGCCAGCAGCAAGGTCCGGGCGTCCGGGGAGAGCCCGGAGACCCGCTGCTGGTAGCTCTGCTCGATCCGGCTGGCCGGGGACACCGGTGTCGGCAGCCCGAAGCCACCCGCCAGCGCGGCGGGCCCGAGCCGGCGGGGCAGCTCCAGCAGCGCCAGCGGATTGCCCCGCGCCTCGGCGAGGATCCGCTCCCGTACCTGGTCGTCGACGGGACCGAGCAGACTGGACGCCAGCAGCCGGCGTGCCATCTGGTCGGACAGCCTGGGCGGCGTCAGCGCCGGCAGCCCCTCGAGTTCCGCGACCACGTGCGGATCGCGCACCCCGAACACGAACACCACCGACTCGTCCGCCACCCGCCGGGCCGCGAACGCCAACACCTGCGCCGACGCCTGGTCCAGCCACTGCGCGTCGTCCACCACGCACACCACCGGCTGCTCCCCGGCAGCCTCCGAGAGGAGCCCCAACAGGGCCAGGCCGACGCCGAACCGGTTCGGCGCGCCCCCCTCGCCCAGACCCAGCGCCACCGACAGGTCGTCCCGCTGCGGAGCGGGCAACTGCCCGATCCGCTCATGCAGCGGACGGGTCAACTGGTGCACGGCCGCGTACGCGAAGTCGGCCTCGAACTCCGCCCCGTTCACCCACAGCAGCCGCACACCCGACAGCTCGCCGGTGACATGGCGCAGCAACGTCGTCTTGCCGATACCCGCCTCACCACGTACGACCGCCGCCCCGCCCCGGCCGGCTCGTGCACCGGCCAACAGGTCGACAAGAGCCGCACGTTCGGCGGGCGGTATGTAATCGGAACCGGTCACAGGAGCCACCCCGGAATCATGCCATGTCCTCTGACCTGGGTAATTACCCCTCCTGCCCCGGCGGAGCAGGCGGTAGCCGAACACCCTCCACGACGAGACCGGCCGTCGTCGGCGCGGTAGGGGGACGCGTCGACCACGACCTGGGGGAGGGCGCCCTGCTCGAAGCGGACGTGCTCCGGGGCGCCGTACTCCACGGTTCCCGCCGGAGCGGGCCTCCCCGGACGTGGGAACGAGTCCTAGACGGGCCGGGGGACCGCAACGTTGGTCCGGCGGACGCGGGTGGCGGTGCGCTGGTAGAGGCGGATGCCGAGCGTGCGCCACAGGAGGCGAGCGGGGGCGGGCATCTGCGAGAGGAACAGCTGGCGTTCCTGTGCGGTCGCGTCCTCGAGGATCGCGCCGAGGAAGATCAGGAGTTTGGACTTCGGGACGCTGCGGCGTCCGCGTTCGCCGACCTCGGACCACTCCCGGGCGGTGATGTGGGCGGCCATCAGGGGCAGGAGGTGCTCCTCCTCATCGTCCATGTGGGCGACGGCATGCCGGTCGAGCGCGCGCAGGGCTTCGGCCAGGCGCAGGGCGGTGTCGCGGTCGGAGCGGGTGCGCCAGCGGCGCGACGCGTCGGTGGCAGCGGCGAGCGCGCCGGCGACGGCCTCGTGCTGGTCGGCCATCCGTGAGACGACGCCGTCGCCGGGGGCCGCACGCTCACGCAGCTTGGGCCACAGCAGGTCGTCCTCGCCCTCGTGGTGTTCGCCCAGGGCGCCGAGCACCAGGTCGAGGTGGTCGGCGAGCACGGCGGTACGCTGCCGGTCGCCCGGGGCGGCGGCTTCGACCAGGTCGGCCAGGAGCGGTATCTCGCGGCGGAAGACGCGGTGCAGGACCACCATCTCCTGCGGGTTCAGACGCTCGTCGGCGTCAACCGGACCGGCGGTGGGGGGCATCGGGGTCCACTTCTGCGAGGGGAACGGTGATCATTCCGGGAACCCGCAGCCTAGTGCCTCCTGCTCTGTCACCGGCACATCGGACCACGGGTCGGCCACCTTGGGACCCAGCCGGACGGGCGCAAGGTCTGGTTGCAGCCGCTCGGCAGGGCGGGAGCGGCGTGCGCGGGAACCGCAGACCTCCTCAGAGCCGCGGGGCGCCGGTAGGAGCGGTTCCAGTCCGGCTCCAGGTGGCCCCGGCGTGCTTCGCGACACGTGGCGAAGGCGGGCAGCCAGCTCCCGCGCGGTCAGGACCGGCAGCACCAGCGGACCCGACTCCTCCGCGGCACGGTCCCGCTCGCAGGCCGGACACTCCAACCGGTCAGGTCCGGCTTTCTCGGTCAGCTCCAGCTCTGAGCAAGCCCCGCTCGGCGAACGCCGCGCTGCGTCGGTGTCAGACGTGCCGAGGCTCGAGAGACGGTGGCTACCGTTCAGGTGATCTTCAGCTGCTCGCGGCCGTGGCGGTCCACCGGGCTCGTTGAATCCGGTGATCCAGTCACGAAGACGTCGTGACGCAGCGACCACATCAAGGAGGGAGACCGGATGAGCGATCAGGGTGCCTTCTCACACGGACGAGTACCGGGCAAGGCCTGCTTCGACGACATCTACGACCAGCCCGATCCGCGGAACTACTTCACCAGGCTGGCCGCGCTCGAGTACCAGATCCCGCACCACGCGCAGGCGGAGTTCCGCCGGACCCTCGCCGAGCGCAACCGGGCGGTGGACCGCGCGGGCGAGCTCGCCGTTGTCGATCTGTGCTGCTCGTACGGCATCAACGCGGCCCTGCTCAACCACGACCTGACGCTTGCCGACCTCTACGCCCACTACACCGACCCCGCGCTGGGGCGTGTGGCGACGGAAGAACTGATCGAGCGGGACAAGCAGTTCTACGCTGCCCGACGTCGCCATGATGCCGTACCGGTCATCGGCCTCGACATCGCGGGGAACGCGCTCTCCTACGCGATGGCCGTGGGTCTGCTGGACGACGCATGCTCGGTCAACCTCGAACACGACGAACCGAACGCGGCGGTGCGTCGCGCGATGGCGCGCACCGGCCTGATCGTCGCCACCGGTGCCGCAAGCTACACCACCGACCGCACGGTCTCAGCTCTCATGGACCAGGCGCGCCGCCCCGTGTGGATCAGTGCCTTCGTCCTGCGAACGGTGGACTACCGGCCGGTCGTCGACCGCCTGAAGTCCTACGGCCTGCTCACCCGCTCCGACCCGGCCGACCTCCACCCCCAACGGCTCTTCGCGTCACCGGAAGAGCAGGACCACGCCGTCGCGGCGGTGCTGCGAAGCGGCCAGGACCCCCGCGGCCGGGAAGACGCGGGACGGTACTACGCACGGCTGTACCGCTCCCGCCCCGCCGACGCCTGGGCCACCCGCCCAGCCTGACGTGCTCAACCGCGGCGGTGAACGGGTGCATCGGCCGCGTGAGGGGCGAATATCGTGTGGCCGAAGGGTGACTTCGCCACGGCCACCCGGGCCCTGCCGACTGGGGCGGAAGCCGGGCATCACCAACGCACCTGGTGACCGGGCCGTCGCGCACACCCGCCCGGCCGTGGTCACGGCGTTCGCAGGCCGAGGTCGCGCCAGCGATGAGATCACCGTCGCTCGCCGGCACCTGGACGAACGTCCCTGTGCTCACGGCAGGGGGCGAGGAACCCACAGGTAGTGGACGATGCTCTCTCCTTCGTCGGACACGGCGGCCTGTCCGGTGAGTGTGAAACCCAGGCCCTCGTAGAGGCGTTGAGCGCGGGTGTTGTCAGCGTGTGTGAACAGCTGGAAACGGTCGTAGCCGCGGCCGCGGCCGTGGGAGAGCAGTGCCCGGAGGAGTTGCTTGCCCACCCCTTCGCCCCAGTGCTCGGGGCGGACGGCGACCATGCTGATGTGGCACAGCCCGGGGATGGTCCGGCCGGTACCGCCGTCCTGGCGGCCACTCATACCGGCCGCAAGGCCGATCGGATCGCCCTCCGTGCTCTGCGCAACGAAGAAGAACGTGTCGGGACTGGAAAGCCTCTGGCGCATCCGATCACGGCTCTCACCGCCGCCTGGCAAACGCCCGCTCCGCTGGACCTCGGCACTGTGCAGGATCGTCAGCGCCTCCTCGATATCGCTTGCGGTCCCGGGGCGGACGGTAATGGGGCGATCGGCTGGCACAGGGGCACAGTAGCCGTCCACCGGGAGGTGCGGTCAACGCCCCCGTCGGTTCATCGAGCCTCGCGGCCCGCCCGGCACTGGCCGCCGGCGCCGGCGGCATCGCCGCGCAGCAGCACCAGCAGGCCGGCGTCTTCGCGGCCCGCGGGAGGGAGGATGACATGTCGCGTCGTTGTGACAGCTCTACCGCAGCCGAGCGACGACACCGCGCTCCTGGCTATCGGTGTCCCGCCACCCATCCGACCGCCACCTCCGCAACGAATCCGCCACGATGAGCCCGCTGAAGACGACACGCCACGATGCCGACACCGGACCCGTTCTCCGGGTGGTCGGCGACCTCGACTTCGAGTTCGCCCCCGTGCTGCGCGAGCGAGTCGAGCAGCTCGCCCTCGCGCCCGGTCAGTGCCTGGTCATCGACCTGTCCGGCCTGCGGTTCTGCGACTCGAGTGGCATCACTGCCCTCCTTGCCGCCCGCCGCCACGCTCGGGCTGCGGGCGCCGACATGGCACTGGCTGCCGTCCCCACCAAGACCCTGCGCATACTCACCGTTGTCGGCCTGGACCGGGTCTTCACCATCCGCCCGGACGGCGACATCGCCTGACCGGGCGCGTTCGCCACCGGGGTTGGTGGCTGCGGGCTCGGCGTCGGCGGCTGGTGATGGTGCTGCTGGCCGGCGCCGTGATCGTGGTGTTCACCGGACCGCTGGCCGAGCGCGCCGGCGCCGTCCCGGGGCTGGGCCGTACCGCCGTGACGGTCTGGTCGATCGCCAAATGGCCGGTGCTAAGCGTTCTGGTGTCGTTCATGATCGCCGTCTTGTACCGGGCGGCGCCGAACGGGCGCGACCGGAGCTTTCGCTGGGTGTCGCCAGGCAGTGTGGAGTGCGCCGGCCGTGCCGCTGTGGGCTCGTTCTGTCCGGCGGTTTCGTCGCCTACGTGGCGAACTTCGCCTCTTAGAAGCGATTCCCAAACCGGGGGACATGGCTGCCGCTCGAACTTCCGTGCGCATCAGCCTCGTTCAGGTGATCAGTTCGCGGCCGGCGCATA
>NZ_JBEPAK010000316.1:0-6922 GCF_040298565.1 Kitasatospora sp. NPDC001539
GCCCGCCCCCCTCGGGAGGCGGGCGGCGGGCGCGTTCGATCAGGCCACTGCCTGGCGGCGCCAGCGGCGGTAGGCGGGTTCGAGGCCGGAGAGGATGGTGTCGAACCGGCGGGTGCTGGTGGTGGAGTCGACCTGGAGGCGGCTGATCTGGAGGGGATGGCTGGGGAGCCGGGGGCCGAGACGGTGGTCGGAGAGGAAGCCGAGGCGGTAGCCCAGCTCCTGGAGCACGGCTTCGGCGCGCGGGTCGTGCCCGCCGTCCGGGTAGGCGAAGGCGATCGGTGGTTCGCCGAGCCAGTGGGTGAGGGCCTCGTGGGCCCCGGTGATCTCGGCGCGGACGGTGGCGTCGTCGCAGCGGCCGAGGCACGGGTGCCCCTGGGTGTGGTTGCCGATGGCGACGCCGCCGTCCCGGAGGGCGAGGAGGTCGGCCGGGGTGAGCTGTTCCTGGCGGGGTGGCCGCCGGTCGGCACTGACGCGCAGTTCGTGCAGGCTGCGGCGCCGGTCCGGGTCCGGCATGGCCTTGAGGCGGGGCAGCAGCTGGGACGGGTGGCCGCAGTCGAGCGAGCGGGCGCGGCCGCCGTGGCGGGCGAGGAAGTCGGCCTCGTGCCACCAGAAGGGGCGTTCGGTGCCGATGAGCTCGGAGATGACGAAGGCGGTCGCGGGGATGCCGCGGGCGTCGAGGGCCGGCAGGGCGTGGGTGAGCACGCTCCGGTCGGCGTCGTCGAAGGTGACCAGGACGCTGCGCGGCGGCAGCGGCCGCCGTTCGGCGACGGCCTCGAGCACGGCTTGGAGGGAGACCGGGGTGGCCAGTCTCCGCAGCCGGTCGAGCTGGGCCCCGAAGGAGCGGTGGTCGGTCACCCCGTGGTAGGCCAGGACGGCGAGCCGCTGGGCGGCCCTGGCCCGGAACAGCGGTTGTACGGGGGCGAACCGCAGCCATTCGCCCCGCGCGTCCTGCTGTCCCGGCCCGGGGTGCCCCGGCTCCGGGCGTCCCGGTTCCGAGCGCTCCGGCTCGGGATGCCCGGCCCGGGCGCGCCCGGCCTCGGCGTATCCCGTCGCGACGCGTCCTGCAGCCATGGACGACCGCCGCCGGTCGGTGCCGTGGTGGCCGGCGTCGTGTCGGCCGGAACCCTGCCGATCGGCCGCGTGGTGATCGCCCCCGTGACGATCGGTCCCGTGGTGATCGGCCGCGTGGTGATCGCCCCCGTGACGATCGACTCCGCGGCGGTCGGCCGCGCACGCGGTGGGTGGCGGCAGTGCCCGCATGCCGGCCACGGGCCTGGCACGGGCGATGGAGATCGGTGTGGTGGACTGGGTTTGCGGCAACGGTTCCCCCTCGATCGCCTAGCGGCGTGGCGGTCCCGCCGGAGGACGGAGCCCGGCCTCCGACTCCAGGAGGCGGCGGCTCCGCCTCCTGGGTATTCCGGTTCTCGGTGGGGGGTTCTCACCCGTCCCGCGAACGGCTCCTGGATCACTCGATGCCATTGAGACCGCTGCCCGGGCGGGATGGTTGTACCGGGGGGACGAGGATTTTTCGTGGACTGATTGTGGAGTGCGAACACGTATCGGTGACGGGCATCGCCCGCGCGGACCGGTCGCCCTGGGTGTCGGGCCGCTCACTCCGCGCGGGCTGCCGCCCGGGCGTGCCCGGGGTACCTTGGGCTCATGGCAGATGCGGACCGTGATCCCTTTCACCGCCACGGCGCGACCCGGATGGCTCGCGCGTGCAGCGGCGGAGCGCTGGTCACCCACCAGATTCCGCTGGCAGTGGTCGGTGTGGCGTGCCTGGTGCTGGGCATCGTCGTGGCCGTGGCCGTTCCGGACAGTGACGGTCCGGCCTGGGCGATGGCGGTGGCCGGCTGTCTGGCGGCGGGCGTCCTGCTGCTCGGCCGGATCGCCTTCGGCGTGCTCCGCGACCGGCGGCGAGCCGCGCTCTAGCGGGAGTCCGGCGGCGCGCGAGAGCGCTGCGGAGAACTCGGTCCTAACCGTCAGGGGATCGGTCAACAGAACGCGTGAAATTGGTCAGATCGACCAAATTTCATCCAGTCCCACAATCTCCCTGTGCTCTTCTTTCACCATTTCCCGACAATGAGTTCAACCTGCCCTTACTGTGAATGCGTTCAAGGGATCGGTTCACACCCTCGCCCCGTTGCCGCGTTCGACGGCGGGTGCGGCAGCCCGTCCGGCCGGTCGACGGCTCGGTAGGCTGCGCCGCATGGCCATACCCCCCTTCCTCGCCGAACTCCGCTCCCTCGTCGGGACCCACCCGCTCTGGCTGAGCGCCGTCGTCGCCGTCGCGGTGGACGACCAGGGCCGGGTGCTGCTCGCCCGGCGGGCCGACGACGGTCGGTGGGCGACGGTCGGCGGCATCCTCGACCCGGGCGAGCAGCCCGCCGACGGCGTGGTGCGGGAGTGCCTGGAGGAGACCGGGGTGCTGGTCGTGCCCGAGCTGCTCGCCTCGGTCACGGTCTCCCCGCAGGTGACCTACCCGAACGGCGACCTGACCCAGTACCTGGTGCTGACCTTCCGCTGCCGGGTGGTCGGCGGCGAGGCGAGGGTCAACGACGACGAGTCGCTGGAGGTGGGCTGGTTCGGACTGGACGAGCTGCCGCCGATGATCGACTCCGAGCACGAGCGGCTGCGCCACGCCCTGGAGTGCCGGGGTCCGGCGACCTTCAGCTGGGAGGGCCGGGAGTACCCCTGACCGCCGGCGGACCGGTCCGGGTCCGTCAGGTCTTGCCCTGCCGGTAGGCCTCCTCCGCCGCGTCCAGCACCGCCGCCAGGTCCCCGCCCGCGGTGGCCGTCGCGGTGGCGGCCACCGCGCCCTCCACGAACGGCGCGTTCGCGAACCGGACCGGGAACGGCAGGCCGTGCTCGTCGGCCTCCGACAGCAGGGCCCGGACGGTGGTGACCGCTCCGCCGAGGTCGGCGAGCACCACCACGCCGTGCCCCTGGTCGACCCGCCGGGTGGCGGCGGCCACCAGCACCGCGCTGATCCCCGCGCCGTCGGCCGGATCGCCGCCGGTCGCGGCGACCGGCGCGGGGGAGTCGGATCCGGTCAGAACGAGCGCCAGCTGGCGGACGGCGGTGGCCAGTTCCTGGCTGTGCGAGACCAGGACGACCCCGACCCGGCCGTGCGCGGACGGCCGCGCCGGGGTGGGCCGGGGCAGCGGGGTGGGCACGGGCGGGGTCCGGGGCGCCGGGGGGTGGGCCGAGGGGGCGTCGGAGATGGGGATGACATCGGCGCGGGTGCCGTCCCGGCGGCTCATCGGCTGCTCCCTGGGCGGGGTCGAGGGCTGGAGGTGGGTTCGGGGCCGTACGCGCCCTGGCAGCACTCTGGCAGCTGCCCGCGGCCGCAGCCGCTCGGGACACGCGCCGGTGGGCCCGGACGTGCCGGCGGAGCCCGCAGGGCCCCGGGGGCCCGACCAGGCCGGTGCCCCGGCGGTCGTGGAGCGGTTGTTCGGTGGTCGTATGGCTGTTCCCGGACGGTCCGGCGGCGGTCCCTGCGCCGACCCTGCCGGAGTCCTGCCGGGGTCCCGCCGGGGTCCCGTGGCGGCCCGCCTCGGGAGCGCCGCCCCCGTCCGATCGAGTCCCCGTCAACCCGCTGACCGGGCCCGGCCGGTGTGGCTAGGCTGGCCCCGGAACGTCGTCGGGAGGAGAGCGGTCAGTGGCAGTGGACAGCGGGACGGACACGGGGGCGCCCGGCGCCCAGCCGGAGCTGGCGCCGAACGGGAAGCCGAAGGTGGATTTCACCGGGGCCGAGTGGCTGTGCAGCAGCCAGGGTGTCGGGGACGTCCAGATCGCCTTCGTGGACGGGTACATCGGGATGCGGGACGGCCGCCAGGAGGACGGCCCCGTGCTGGTGTTCACCCCGGCCGAGTGGCGGGCCTTCGTGCTCGGCGCCCGGGACGGCGAGTTCGACCTCACCTGAGGTGCCGAAGGAGCGGACCCGCCCGGCACGGACGTGCCCGGTGGACGGGTCCGCTCCGCGGGCGGTTCGGCAGGTGATCCCCGTGCCGGACAGCAGAACCGGTGATCGCTTGAGTGTGCCCCGTCAGAATTTCTGTTGACTGTTAGACAAACGCAGCTCAGAGTATGAGCACAGGCAGACGCCGTGCCCACCGCCCCCACGCGGCCAGACACGGCGCCTGCTGTGCGGCCCGGCAGTACTGCCAGGCCTCCTCCCAGTCATCCCCTGCGCACCGGGGTGCGTCGGCCGGTCCCGGCCCACGAAGGGCCGGCAGTCGCCGGGAGGCTGGCGCCGAAGCCGAGAGCGACTCGGATGACGGCACCTTTGCTCGGGACCCGCACGCCCCCACGCGGCGGCGTCCCGAGCAGATCCGCGGGAGCGACGGGCCGGGGCCCCGCGGATCTGGCTCTTGTTTGCATCAACTGCACGGAACTGCATGGAACTGTTGGCTTGTGTGTTGTGCTGTGTGCGATGACGAAGCTGGGCGCTCGGCTTTTCGGCACGACAAGTGCACAGTGAGGGATACGCGTGTAGGGCCGCGTTGCGACATGCCGTCCCCCCGAAGGGTGAAACCCAGAACGGCTGTCGTGCTGAACCGAACGTAGCCCGGACGGTTGCTCAGAGTCAACATTGGTCTCTGAGCGTCGATCTCCCGCCGGTCCCGGGACGGTGCCCCACCCACCCCGCGAGCGCGGTGTGCCGGGCACGTACGATGTTCCCATGTCTTTTCTCCGCCGTCGCTCCGGACAGCCCGCCGGCCCGGACTTCGACGTGCTCGCGATGGACCCGGGCGACTGGCCCGGCGACTTCGGTGCGGCCATGATGACCGGCCCGGACGGCTCCTGCCAGGGGATCTTCCTGCGCTACGACCTGTTCGGCGGCCGCGGCCCGGCGATGTTCATCGGCAACCTCCCCGAGGGCTCGCCCGCCCGGGAGACCGGCGACGGCGTGCCCTTCGAGGTGCGCCAGCTGCTCGCGGCGCTGGAGAACGACGAGCCGGTCGACTTCGTCTCGGCCGAGGACTTTCCGGTCATGCTCGGGGACGACCTGCTGATCGTGAAGAAGGTCAAGGTCAGCGAGGAGCGCGTGTTCTGCGCCCAGTTCGGCCGCAGCGACGGCGTTCTGGTCACCATCGCGTCCTGGGACCGACCGATTTCGGACGACCTGTACCAGCTGCTGAAGCCGCTTCCGGCCGACATGTTCCAGCAGGGCTGACCGGGCGCCCGCCCGGGGCCCGTCTCCTTGACGGTTTCGATCAACGGTTCGTACAGTCGCGGACATGCCGTGCCGTCTCCCGCTGCTGACCCGTCGCAGGCACCTCGATCTGCGGCGGACCGCCAGCGCGGCGTGTCCGGGCCGCTGAGGGGGATCCACCCCCGTGGCGGTGGGCAGCCGGCCCCGACCGGGCCGGTGCCGAATCCTGGGGGCGGGCCGCGCTTCGACCTCCGGGGCCGCCAGCCGGTTCCGCGCGCCCGTGCGGCGTGCCGCCCGCATTCGCCGAGCCCACGCTGCCGTCCGGAGGCACCAGCATCATGACGACCCCCGCCACCACCGATCGTCCCTCGAACGACCGTTCCCCGATCGAAGGATCGGATTCCGGCCACTCGGCTTCCGGCCGCGCCGCGACGGGCGACGCCGCGTCCGGCCGGTCGAAATCTGGCCACTCGGCGTCGACTTCGGGCCAGTCGGCGCCCGGTCAGTCGGCACCCGGCCGCCTGGACTCCGGCCGCCCGGATCGGGGGCGCCGGGCTCCCGGCCGTCCGAGTTCCGGCCATCCTGATCCCGGCCGCACGAACGCGCCCGAACCGGACCGCAGCGCGATCGAGGCAGCCCTGGCCGGGCTGCCCCGGGTCGTCGACCTGCTGGCCGCGCGCGCCGAGGAGCACGACCGCGACGCGACCTTCCCGTACCAGGGCATCGAGGCGGTGCACGAGGCCGGGCTGCTCACCCTCACCGTCTCGCCGCGTTACGGCGGCCCGGGCGGAACGCTCGCCGACACCGTCCGGGTGCTGGCCCAACTCGGGCGCGGCGACGCCTCGGTGGCCGTGGTCACCGCCTTCACCCTGCTCCGGCACGCCGAGCAGGCCCGCAGCGCCGGCTGGCCGACGGCCGGGTACCGGCGACTGCTCAGCGAATCCCGACGCGGGCCCGCCCTGGTCACCACGCTCCGGGCGGAGCCCGGCGGCGGAGCGGCCGGTGCGGCCGGATCGGCCGGAGCCGACGGACTGCCCGCGACGGTGGCCCGACGGGACGGCGACGGCTGGCTGCTGACCGGCCGGAAGACCTACTGCACCGGCGCCGAGGCGCTGGCCTGGATGGCGGTGACCGCGCGGACCGACGAGCCCGAACCGAGGGTCGGCACCTTCCTGGTCCGCGGCGAGAGCGAGGGCCTGGAGATCGACCCGACCTGGGACCAGCTCGGCCTGCGGGCCAGCGCCAGCCACGACGTCGTCCTCGACGGGGTGCGGGTGCCGGCCGAACTTGCGCTCGGCCTAGGCGCCCCCGGATCGCAGGACCACGCGGAGGCCGAACTCGCCCGCGCCTGGCAGGACCTGGCCCTCGCCGCCGTGGCGATCGGCGTGGCGCGGGCCGCCGAATCCTGGCTGGTCCGCTTCCTCAGCCAGCGCACGCCCGCCAATCTGACCGAACCGCTCGGCACCCTGCCCCGCTACCGCTGCGCCCTCGGCGAGATCGAGGCCCAGCTGATCGGGGCCGAGGAACTGGTCGAGGGCCTGGCCCCCCGGGTGGACCGGGGCGAGCCGGACGCGGTGGCCCGGACGGGCCCGGCCCAGGTGCTGGCCACCCGGGCCGCCACGGCGGCCGTGCAGCAGGCCGTCGCGCTCACCGGCAACCCGGGGCTGAGCCAGTTTGGCATCCGCCATCAGGATGCCAAACAGCAAACGGAATACGACTCTGAGCTCTACCTCGAGTGGATCTTCTACTGGTACGTAGCCACGA
>NZ_JBEPAK010000317.1:0-6862 GCF_040298565.1 Kitasatospora sp. NPDC001539
GTGGGAAGTCGGTTGGGCCGACTTCCCACGCGGTTGGGCGGGCGCCACGGCGGGGCTGGGCGGGGATCGCCGGGCCGGGCCGTCCCAGGGGCCGGGGGTCAGGGGTGGCTGCGGCGGAGGAAGGTCAGGACCTGGTGGTTGACCTCGGGGGCGGCGGCGGTGGGAATCGTGTGGTGGGAGGTGCCGGGGAGGACGGCGGTGCCGGCGTGGGGTACGGCGCCGCGGGTGGCTTCGGCGGCGCGGCGGGAGTCGTGGGTGCGGGAGTCGGCGGCGTAGAGGGCGAGCAGCGGAGTGGTGAGGGTGCGCAGACGGGCGTCGGTGGGGCGGGGGCCGGTGACGACGGGTGAGGCGGGGAAGTCGGCGTAGCCGAGGGCGTAAAGCTCGCGCCAGGCGGGGTCGAGCCCGTGGCCGCCGCCGGACTCCCAGTCCAGGTAGGCGCGGGCGCGGGCCGCGGTGCGGCGGGGGAGGAAGAGGGGGAGCGCCCGTAGCAGGTAGCCGGGGCGCAGGCCGGTGAAGCACTGGGTGGGGTCGAGGAGGGCGAGGCGACTGACGCGGGCGGGCGCGTGCAGGGCGTACTCGAGGGCGATCCACGCGCCGTAGGAGTGGGCGCAGAAGTCGGCTTCGGCGACGCCGAGCCGGTCGAGTACGGCGTCCAGCCAGCCGAGCAGGCCGGGGACGTCGCCCAGCGGCGTGCCGTCGTGGACGCTGCGGCCCGGGTCGCCGATGAGGTCGAGGGCGAGGACGCGGTGGCCGGCCTCGGCCCAGGCGCCGGCGTTGGCGAACCACATGGCGGAGGTTTCGCCGCCGCCGTGGAGGAGGACGAGGGGGCGGCCGTCGGCGGGACCGCAGGCGTTGATCCGGGTGGTGCCGTGAGCGGTGCGGACGGTGAGCGGCTCCACCGGGACGGGCCAGCGGTCGAGCAGCGCGTCGTAGGCGGCGAGGAAGGCAGCGGTGGCGGTGCGGGCGGTGCGGGCGGACATGGCGGGCCTCCGCGGTGTGGTGTGATCGGCGACCGGGAACCACGCCGTGGTCGCTCGTTGAACAAGTATCTCGCTGAGCGAGAGACTACTGCATGCCAGTGCCTGAGGAAGGACGAGAGGGTGTCCGAGGTTGAGGAGCCGATGCGGCTGGTGCACCTGCTGCGCGGTCTGACGGTCGAACTGGATCTGTTCGGCGCCGAGTTCGCGGCCCGCAACGGCCTGCATCCGACCGATCTGCGGGCGTTGATCCACCTGCTGGACGCAGCCCGGGCCGGGGAGGTGGTCACCCCCGGCCGGCTCGGGGAGGCGCTGGGGCTCAACTCGGCCGGGACCACGGGCCTGGTGGACCGGCTGGAGCGGCTCGGGCTGATCCGTCGCGAGCGCGACCCGGGGGACCGGCGGAAGGTCCGGTTGGTGGTGGAGGAGCGCGCGATGGAGCTGGGGCAGGGCTTTTTCGGTGGGCTGATCGCGGACCTGGTCGCGGCGATGGGCCGGTTCGACCCGGCGGATCTGGCGACGGCCCGCCGCTTCCTGGAGGCGATGACGGCCGTGGTGGCAGCCGCCCGGGCAGAGCGGTGACGCCGCCGGGGAGGGGGCGCTGTTACGCGAGCAGAGGGGTGACGCCGCCGGGACTCGGGCGATGCCGTGCGAGTCGGAGTGACGCCTCCGGGGGCGGCGGGTGGGAGGAGGGTCAGGCGGATCCGAGGGCCCAGCTGATCACGGAGAGGGTCGCCATCGAGGCCAGGGTCGACCAGAGCACCGCGTTCCGGGCGAGGTCGGTACCCCGACCGTACTCGCGCGCGTAGGTGTAGACGTTCTGGGCCGTCGGCAGTGCGGAGAAGAGCACCACGGTGAGCAGTTGGTGCGACGGCAGGTGGAGCAGCGGGCCCGCGACCAAGAGGGCGGCGAGGGGCTGGACCAGGGTCTTGACCGCGACGGTCAGCCCGACCTCGGCGCGGTGTGAACGGCCGTTCGCGGGTGGGCGGTTGTGCAGCGACATGCCGAGGGCGATCAGGGCGGTCGGGACGCCGGCGCCGCCGAGCAGTTCGCAGGAGTGGTTGAGTTCGGCGGGCAGGTGCAGTCCGGTCGCCGAGGCGACGGCGCCGAGGGCGGTGGCGAGCAGGATCGGGTTGCGCAGCGGCAGGGTGAGCAGCGCGCGGCGCCCGGCTGCGCCGCTGTCCAGGACGGCGAGGACGGCCGGGGTGACCAGCAGGATCTGGAACAGCACCACCGGCGCCACGAAGGAGGCGTCGCCGAGCACCTGCACGGCCACGGGTATGCCGAGGTTGGCGGAGTTGACGTATCCGGAGGCCATCGCGCCGATGGCGAGTTCGCCGGGCTTGCGCCGGAAGAGCAGGTGGCCCGCGACCAGTCCGAGGCCGGTGGCCACAGCGGTGCCGGCCGCGAAGGCGAGCATCGAGGGGTTGGCGAAACGGTCCAGCGGGGTGCGGGCGATCATCAGGAAGAGTGCGGCCGGCATCGCGACGTGGAAGACGAATCGATTCAGCACGACCTCGGCCTGGGGCCCGAGCAGTCCGCTGCGGCCGACGAGGTAGCCGATCCCGGTGAGGACCCAGATGGGAGCGAAGCCGGCGAGCAACGGGTGCAGGGATGGCATGGTTCCTCGGATCGCTCGGACGGGTCTGCCGGGTTCGGCGGGGGTCGCCCGCCTGGGCGTCAGCGCCCCGGGTGGTGGCCCTGGGCGCCGTGAAGCCCCGGGGCAGTAAACCAGCAGGCGTCCGCCCGGCGATCACGGGCCTCCGACGCGCCGCACGGGCCTACGATGAGCTGATGGAGCACCGGTACCTGACCCTGTCCGAGGTGGAAGCCGTCGCGCGTCGCGCCCACCACGGGCAGGTGGACAAGAACGGGCGCCCGTACAGCGAGCACGTCGCGGCGGTCGCCGCCGGGACGGCCGCCCGCGGCGGGAGCGAGGAGCAGATCGCGGCCGGCTGGTTGCACGACACCGTCGAGGACGAACGGTTGAGCCGGGAGTGGCTGGCGCAGGCGGCGCTGCCGGAGGCGACGAAGGCGATCGTGGACGCGCTCACCCGCCGCCCGGACGAGTCGGTGGAGGCGTACACCGCGCGCATCCTGGACACCCCCGGCGCGCTGTTGGTCAAGCGGGCCGACCTGGCGCACAACTCGGACCCGGCCCGGCTGGCCGCGCTGGACCGGGCGACCGCCGAGCGACTGGCCGCCAAGTACGCGCGGATGCGCGAGCTGCTGGGCATTACCGGGGAGCTGTGAGCCGCGGAGCTGTGAGCCGGGGGACCTGTAGGCCGGGGCGGCGCGGGGCGTGGGCTGAGGAGCTGCGGGCCGGAGGTGTGGGCCGGGCAGCCGTGAGCGGGCGAGCCGCGAAGCGGGAACCGTGAGCTGAGCCGTCGAGGGAGCTGTGACCGAGGCAGCCCCGGGCTGGGGCGCTGGGCACCGGGAACGGGTGAGCCGACCGCGCCCCGGCGGGGAGCGGTCGGCGGATGGGGAACCACGAGAGGGCCCGGGGCCGCGCTGGTCGCGCGGGCCCGGGCCCTCTCGGGTCACCCCAGCGGTCCCTGTCCGACCCCCGGGGTGAGGGGGAGATGGTCAGGGGACGGGTGGAAGCCGGTAAGCCGGTGGTCGGTCGGCTTAGTACCAGTGGTGGGTCTGCCAGAAGCTCCAGGCAGCGTTCGGGCTGCCGTAGCGGGAGTTCATGTAGTCCAGCGCCCACTTGATCTGGGTCTTCGGGTTGGTCTTCCAGTCGGCGCCGGCGGAGGCCATCTTGGAGCCCGGCAGCGCCTGGCCCAGGCCGTAGGCGCCCGAGCTCGGGTTGGTGGCGGTCACGTTCCAGCCGGACTCGTGCGAGATGATCTGGCTGAACGAGGCCAGCTGGTTCGCCGGGACGATCTGCGCGGCGATGGTCTGCGGGGTGGCGGCGTTCGCGGTGGCGGGCAGCACACCGGCGCCCAGGGCGGTCAGACCGGCGGCACCGGCAAGAATCGCGGCGGAAGTACGCATACGGAGCTTGAAAGCGGGCATGAAGAGCAAGACCTCAATCAGGTTGGGCCGGGTCGCGCCCCACCCAGGACCACGGGCCGGACAGGGGCCGTTGCGGTTGCGGGGCGCGACTCGGCGGTAAGCCGTTCACCGGCGGGACAGGAGCCGGTGTGGCTGGCGACGAGAGCAATTGTTGCCAGACCGGATCGGCCCCCGCCAAGACCCCCTCGTTACGATGCGCCGTCGTAGCCGGCGGCATTCCGTGGAATCGAAAGAGTCGGTCGCCTGCCGCTGGGAAACCGCCTCTGAGCTGCGGGAACGCCCCTCGGCGGGCGGCCTCGTGGGCGGTCGGCGCACGCGCGGCGCCTTTCCACTACCGCGCGTCGTAGGCTGTTTTCGCCTGTGAGCGCACTCACCGTTCGGCAGGCCCTGCTGTCACCGGACGGTGCGGTTACGGCACTTTGGGTACAGACGATCTGTGCCCGGCGCCACAGGAATCCGTCGCGAATCGGAGGCGTTCGCTCACCAACCGTCACCGAACGTCGCCGAGCCGCCGGTGCCGCGCCGCCCGGAAGGCGAGCCGTTCGCCTTCGCCGGTGATCGCCAGGGCGTCGAGCGCCGCACCGATGGCGGTTCCCATGCGCTCGCAGAAGGCCTCGGGTTCCTCGGCGGCGTCCGGCAGCTCCGGGACGACCTCGTCCACCAGGCCGACCTCCGCCAGCCGGCGGGCGCCGATGCCCTGGGCCCGGGCGAGCTCGGCCGCGTGGTCGCCGTCCCGGTGGACGATGGCCGAGGCGCCCTCGGGTGGCAGCGGTGCCAGCCAGGCGTGTCCGGCGGCGAGCACCCGGTCGGCCGGGAGCAGGGCCAGTGCGCCGCCGCCGGAACCCTGGCCGAGCAGGACGGCCAGCACGGGGGTGCGCAGCGCCAGCAGGGTGGTCAGGCAGTGGGCGATCTCCACCGCGATCCCGTCCCGTTCGGCCTGGGCGGAGAGCTCGGCCCCGGCGGTGTCCACGACGGTGAGGAGCGGCAGCCCCAGCTGTTCGGCGAGCCGGGCGGTCCGGCGGACGGCCCGCAGGTCGGCGGCGGTGAAGGGACGCTCGTGCTCGGTGTCCTGCCGCTGCTGGCCGACGACCAGGACGGGATGGCCGCCGAGCACGGCGAGGGCCCGGACCAGCGCACCGCCACGGCCGCCGGGCGCGTCCAGCAGGACCAGTTCCCCGGCGGTGCGGCGCAGCAGCTCGCGGGTTCCGGGGCGGTCGGGGCGGCGGGTGCGGCGCACGGCGTCCCAGGCGTCGGGTTCCTCGTCGGGCCCGCCGGCCGGGCCCCGGACGTCGGCCGCCGGGCGCCGGACGTCGGCCGCCGGGCCCGGGACGTCGGCCGCCGGGCCCCGGACGTCGGCCTCGTCGGCGTTCCCGCGGCTGTGCCCATGAGGAGTGGTCCCTCGAGCGTCCCCATGAGAGGGGGTGCGGGTGTGCCCGTAAGAAGGGGTGTCCCCACCGGAGGTGGGAGGGGCCGTGCCGAGGACGGCGAGCGTACGGCGGAGCAGCTCGCGCAGCTCCTGCGGCGGAACCACGGCGTCCACCAGTCCGTGGCCGGCCAGGGTCTCGGCCAGCTGGACGTCCGCCGGCAGTTCCACGCCGCGCAGCTCCTCGTACACCCGCGGGCCCAGGAAGCCGAGTCGGGCGCCGGGCTCGGCGAAGACCAGCTGTCCGAGCGTGCCCCAGGAGGCGAAGACGCCGCCCATGGTGGGGTTGCGCAGGTACGTGAGGTAGGGGAGGCCCGCGGCGCGGTGGGCCTGGACGGCGGCGGTGATGCGGAGCATGCAGAGGAAGGCCGCGGAGCCCTCCTGCATCCTGGTGCCGCCGGAGACCGGCAGGGCGAGCAGCGGCAGGCGCTCCAGGGTGGCGCGCTCGACGGCCCGGGTGACGCGTTCGGCGGTCGCGACCCCGATCGAGCCGCCGAGGAAGCCGAACTCGGAGGCGATCAGGGCGACCGGCCGTCCGTCGATCAGGCCGAGGCCGGTGAGCACGGCCTCGTCCACGCCGGTGCGCCCGCGGGCCCGGTCGAGCGAGGCGCGGTAGTCGGGGTCGGCGGGTGGTCCGGGCACCGGTTCGTCCCAGCTGCGGAAGCTCCCCTGGTCGACCAGGAGCCCGATCAGCTGGTGCGCCGTCGGCGAAGTGCGCGCTCCCGTACCCATGTCCACCCCGTCAGTGATCGTTCCGGTCGGCACGGTGCGTCACTCTATGCGGCGCGGGTGGCGCGATGTGGGAGGGCTGTGAAGGTGTGAGCAGGCTGACAGCGGCGTGATCGGCAGTTCGACGGCGGTCGACGCAAGGGGGGAGCGGACGGTTCGTGGACGGCCTCGGGCGAGTGCCCCCGGGGCCGGGCGTACAGTCGAAGTCGCTTATGAGGCAAGAGAGTTACCCGCTGGTAAAAGCTTGGATCAGGGGCTGTCGCGATTGACCGTGGCTCGCCAGACTGATGGACATGACCCGCACTCTACGCGCGTGGAAGACCCGCGCTGCCGCCGTCACCGCCGTCGCCCTGATGACCCTCGCCCCGGTCGCCGTCGCCACCGACGCGCACGCCGAGGTGAGCGGCACGGTCTGCCTCTCGGTCCTCCCGCCCGAGGCCACCGACACCCTCGACCTGATCGCCAGCGACGGGCCGTTCCCCTATTCCCAGGACGGGGTGGTCTTCCAGAACAGAGAGGGCGTCCTTCCCCGCGAGTCCTACGGGTACTACCACGAGTACACCGTCATCACCCCCGGCGCCCCGACCCGCGGCGCCCGCCGGATCATCACCGGCCAGCAGGACCAGGAGGACTACTACACCGGCGACCACTACGCCACCTTCTCCCTGATCGACCAGACCTGCTGACGGCCCCCGTCGCGACCCCGGCCCCGGAC
>NZ_JBEPAK010000318.1:0-6832 GCF_040298565.1 Kitasatospora sp. NPDC001539
GACGCTGAGGTACATGCGGTCCTCGCCGCCTGACGTCGACGCCGTTGCGGAGTACCGGCTGTTGGGGTGGAAGGCGTCAACGAGGGCATCCGGCTCGCCGAACGAGGAGCCCGGCGGCGGTCCGGTCGGTCGGGTCAGGCCTTGCGGAGCTGGAAGGCCAGGCCGAGGGACTCGTCGCTGAAGGTCTCGGAGTCCCAGTCGGCCGCGCCGGCGGCGAAGTCGGTGGCGAGGACCTCCTCGGCGACGAGGGGGCCGTGCTCGGCGATGGCTTCGGCGGTCTCCTCGGAGGTGGCCCGCCAGCGCAGGACGATCCGGTCGGCGACGTCCAGGCCGGAGTTCTTGCGCGCCTCCTGGATCTGGCGGATGGCGTCGCGGGCGATGCCGAGGCGCCTGAGCTCCGGGGTGATGGCCAGGTCGAGGGCGACGGTGGCGCCGGACTCGTTGGCGACGGCCCAGCCCTCGCGCGGGGTCTCGGTGATGATCACCTCATCGGGGGAGAGGGTGATCGTCTCGCCGTCGAGCTCGACCGAGGTCCGGCCGTCGGCGCGCAGTTCGGCGGCCAGGCGGGCGGCGTCGGTGGCGGCGACCGCCTTGGCGACGTCCTGCACGCCCTTGCCGAAACGCTTGCCCAGGGCGCGGAAGTTGGCCTTGGCGCTGGTGTCGACGAGCGAGCCGCCGACCTCGGCGAGGGACTCCAGGGCGGAGACGTTGAGCTCCTCGGCGATCTGCGCGCGCAGGTCGGCCGGCAGCTCCTCCCACCCCTGGGCGGCGACCAGCGCGCGGGAGAGCGGCTGGCGGGTCTTCACGCCGGACTCGGCGCGGGTGGCCCGGCCCAGCTCGACCAGGCGGCGCACCAGCGCCATGTGCCGGGAGAGTTCGGCGTCGATCAGGGCCTCGTCGGCGACCGGCCAGGAGGCCAGGTGCACCGAGGCCGGGGCGTCCGGGGCGACCGGGACGACCAGGTCCTGCCAGACCCGCTCGGTGATGAACGGGGTGAGCGGGGCCATCAGGCGGGTGACCGTCTCCAGCGCCTCGTGCAGGGTGGCGAGCGCGGCCGCGTCGCCCTGCCAGAAGCGGCGGCGGCCGCGGCGGACGTACCAGTTGGAGAGGTCGTCGACGAAGCCGGAGAGCAGCTTGCCGGCGCGCTGGGTGTCGTACGCCTCGAAGGCCGCGTCGACCTCGCGGACCAGGGTGTTCAGCTCGGAGAGCACCCAGCGGTCCAGCTGCGGGCGGTCGGCCGGGGCCGGGTCGCCGGCCGAGGGGGCCCAGTTCGCGGTGCGGGCGTAGAGGGCCTGGAAGGCGACGGTGTTCCAGTAGGTGAGGAGGGTCTTGCGGACCACCTCCTGGATGGTGCCGTGGCCGACCCGGCGGGCCGACCAGGGCGAGCCGCCGGCCGCCATGAACCAGCGCACGGCGTCGGCGCCGTGCTGGTCCATCAGCGGGATCGGCTGCAGGATGTTGCCCAGGTGCTTGGACATCTTGCGGCCGTCCTCGGCCAGGATGTGGCCGAGGCACACGACGTTCTCGTAGCTGTTCCTGTCGAACACCAGGGTGCCGACGGCCATCAGCGTGTAGAACCAGCCGCGGGTCTGGTCGATCGCCTCGGAGATGAACTGCGCCGGGTAGCGCTTCTCGAACAGCTCCTTGTTCTGGTACGGGTAGCCGTACTGGGCGAAGGGCATCGAGCCCGAGTCGTACCAGGCGTCGATCACCTCGGGCACGCGGGTGGCGGTGCCGCCGCAGTCGCGGCAGGCGAAGGTGACCTCGTCGATGAACGGGCGGTGCGGGTCGAGGCCGCTCTGGTCGGTGCCGGTCAGCTCGGTCAGCTCGGCCAGCGAGCCGACGCAGGTCAGGTGGCCCTCCTCGCAACGCCAGATCGGCAGCGGGGTGCCCCAGTAGCGGTTGCGGCTGAGCGCCCAGTCGATGTTGTTGTTCAGCCAGTCGCCGAAGCGGCCGTGCTTGACCGTCTCGGGGAACCAGTTGGTGGCCTCGTTCTCGCGGATCAGCGCGTCCTTGACGGCGGTGGTCCGGATGTACCAGGACGGCTGCGCGTAGTAGAGCAGCGCGGTGTGGCAGCGCCAGCAGTGCGGGTAGCTGTGCTCGTACGGCACGTGGCGGAAGAGCAGGCCGCGCTCCTTGAGGTCCGCGACCAGGGCCTCGTCGGCCTTCTTGAAGAACTGGCCGCCGACCAGCGGGACCTCGGGGGCGAAGGTGCCGTCGGCGAGCACCGGGTTGACCACCGGCAGGCCGTACTTGCGGCAGGTCGCGAGGTCGTCCGCGCCGAAGGCGGGGGACTGGTGGACGATGCCGGTGCCGTCCTCGGTGGTGACGTAGTCGGCGTTGAGGACGAAGTGGGCGTCCTCGATCTCGACCAGCTCGAACGGGCGCTGGTAGGTCCAGTGCTCCATCTCGGCGCCGGTGAAGGACTCGCCGGTGGTCTCCCAGCCCTCGCCGAGGGCCTTGGCCAGCAGCGGCTCGGCGACGACCAGCTGCTCCGCGCCGTCGGTGGCCACCACGTAGGTGACCGCCGGGTTGACCGCGAGGGCGGTGTTGGAGACCAGGGTCCACGGGGTGGTGGTCCAGGCGAGCAGGGCCGCCCGGCCGGCCAGCGGGCCGCCGGTGAGCGGGAAGCGGACGTAGACCGAGGGGTCGACGACCGTCTCGTAGCCCTGGGCCAGCTCGTGGTCGGACAGCCCGGTGCCGCAGCGCGGGCACCAGGGGGCGACCCGGTGGTCCTGGACCAGCAGGCCCTTGTCGAAGATCTGCTTGAGCGACCACCAGACGGACTGGACGTACGACGGGTCCATCGTCCGGTAGGCCTCGTCCAGGTCGACCCAGTACCCCATGCGGGTGGTCAGCTCGGAGAAGGCGTCGGTGTGGCGGGTCACCGACTCGCGGCACTTGGCGTTGAACTCGGCGATGCCGTACGCCTCGATGTCCTGCTTGCCGGAGAAGCCCAGCTCCTTCTCGACGGCCAGCTCGACGGGCAGGCCGTGGCAGTCCCAGCCGGCCTTGCGGGCGACGTGGTAGCCCTTCATCGTGCGGTAGCGCGGGAAGACGTCCTTGAAGACGCGGGCCTCGATGTGGTGGGCGCCGGGCATGCCGTTGGCGGTCGGCGGGCCCTCGTAGAAGACCCACTCGGGGCGGCCCTCGGACTGCTCCAGACTGCGCTGGAAGATCTTGTTGTCCTGCCAGAACGACAGGATCTGGTGCTCCAGGGCAGGCAGGTCCACCTGCGCCGGGACGGGGTGGTACAGCGGAGCCGCGCGCAGCGCGTCGTCGGAAGGGTGGTGGTGGGTGACGGGTTGGGAGCTCATCGCGGGCGTCTACCTCCGGCGGATGCTGGGACTGGATCCTCCGGAGGGACGAGACGGACCGGCCGTCCCGCGGTACCACCCTCCTTGGCCGCGGTGGTGCGTTGCGGCCCTCTTGTTTGGGCTTGCAGCCGGTTCTACTGGGCCGCCGCGGGCTGGGCGGTGGCCGTTCTTCCGGCGGCTCCGGGGTGATCTTCCCGCCGTGCACACCCCCGGGCTCGCACCGTCCCCGGGTCGCTGGTGGCTGCGTACGTCGGTACTCGTCCCATCTGCGCCTTGCAGGGCCAGTGTATCGGCCGGGCGAGCCGGTTTGTCCAAAGCGTTTCCGGCGGGGGCCGCGGGTGCGCGGACGGGGGTGGTTAGGCGGGGGTGAGGTGGGCACAAGTCTCTCGTCGCGCGAGGCGTGGCGGCTGGGGCGGCTGCCTGGGTGGGATCATCGTGAGGCGTCGGTATGTCATGTTGTGACCGGTTTTGATCGGGATTATCGTTCCGGCACTGGAGGCCGCCGGGAACCGGCGGCTCGATTCGTTCGTAGATGGGGTCGAAGCCATGGCTGATAAGGCAACCGGCGCGGGTACCGCCACCAAGCGGGCACGCAAGGCCGTGGCGGCCGATCCAGGGGAGGGGACCGTGACCACTACCGCACCTCAGAGCAGCACCGACACCGTCACCGCGTCGCGCGGAGCCGAGGCCGTCGACCCGGCCACGCTGCCGGTCCGGCCGGGCGAGGACCCGTGGACGGCCGACGAGGTCCACGAGCTGCACGACGAGCTGATCAACGACCTGGAGCGGCTGCGCGGCGAGATCGACGCCGCCGACGCCGCCATCGCCGGCCTGATGCGCGACTCCAACGACGGAGCCGGCGACGACCAGGTGGACGCCGGTACGAAGAACATCTCGCGGGAGAGCGAACTGGCGCTCGCCAACAACGCGCGCGACAGCCTCGCCCAGACGGAGCGCGCCCTGGAGCGGCTCGAGGGCGTCGGCTTCGGCACCTGCGAGTCCTGCGGACAGGCCATCGGCAAGGCCCGGATGCAGGCCTTCCCCCGGGCCACGCTCTGCGTGCAGTGCAAGGCCAAGCAGGAACGCCGCTGAACCGGGCCACCGGGGCGACGCGGGGGGTCGGGCTTGCCGTACGCTCGACCCCGTAACGTCGCCCGACACGTCCGAAGCGGTTCCCCGGCGGATTCCAGGGCGGCAACCGGCCCAACACCCTCCCCCACCTCCTGCGGGGGGAGCTCCATCGGCAGCGGAGCGGATCATCAGTACGCAAGGTTCCCCTCAGACCCGGGACGGTGCCGTCCCGACCCCCGCCGATGCCGTGGAGGTGGCCGTGGCCGATCCCACCGAGCCCGCGGCCGCGGCCGACGGCGAGGCGGCGGCCGGTGCGACGGCCGTGGAGAAGCCCCGGGGGCCGCGGCGGATCGGGGTGCTGCTGGTCGTCGCGGTGCTCGCCTTCCTGATCGACCTGGGCAGCAAGCTGCTGGTCGTCGCCAGGCTGGAGAACCACGCCGCGATCAAGGTCGTCGGCGACGTCGTCACCCTCCAGGTCATCCGCAACTCCGGTGCGGCCTTCGGCATGGGGCAGGCGCTGACCGTCGTCTTCACGATGATCGCCTCCGCCGTCATCGTGGTGATCTGGCGGATCGCCCGCCGGCTGTACAGCCTGCCCTGGGCGCTCGCCCTCGGGCTGCTGCTCGGCGGCGCGCTCGGCAACCTCACCGACCGGCTGTTCCGCGCGCCGGGCGTCTTCCGCGGACACGTCGTGGACTTCATCTCCGTCCAGCACTTCGCGGTCTTCAACCTCGCCGACTCGGCGATCGTGTGCGGCGGGATCCTCGTGGTGCTGCTCTCCTTCAAGGGCAGCAACCCGGACGGGACCGTGCACCACCAGGCCGGCAAGGGCGACGGCGGCGACCGGGCCGGCAAGGGCGACCGGGACGACAGGGGCGGCCAGGGCGGCGAGACCGGGAAGTAGGGCCCCGGCCGCCTCCGGACCGCCGGCGGGAAGGGCGGGGCCGCCTTTCCGGCATACTCGTACGGGTGAGTACCGCAGCGCAGATCCGCAGCCTCCCCGTACCCGACGGCCTGGAGGGCGAGCGCCTCGACGCCGCCCTCGCCCGGATGTTCGGCTTCTCCCGGACGAAGGCCGCCGAGTTGGCCGCCGAGGGCAAGGTGACGCTCGACGGCGCCCTGGCCGGCAAGTCGGACCGGGTGACCGCCGGTTCCTGGCTGGAGGTCGAGATCCCCGCCCCCGCCGCCCCCGTGCAGATCGTCGCGGAGCCGGTCGAGGGCATGCGGATCGTCCACGACGACGACGACATCGTGCTCGTCGACAAGCCGATCGGCGTCGCCGCGCACCCGAGCCCCGGGTGGACCGGCCCCACCGTCATCGGCGGCCTCGCCGCGGCCGGCTACCGGATCTCCACCTCGGGAGCGGCCGAGCGGCAGGGCATCGTGCACCGGCTCGACGTCGGCACCTCCGGGCTGATGGTGGTCGCCAAGTCCGAGCGGGCGTACACCGACCTCAAGCGGCAGTTCCACGACCGGATCACCGAGAAGCGGTACCACACGCTGGTCCAGGGGCACCCGGACCCGCTGAGCGGCACGGTGGACGCGCCGATCGGGCGCCACCCCAGCTCGGACTGGAAGTGGGCGGTGACGCGGGACGGCAAGCCGTCGATCACCCACTACGACCTGATCGAGGCGTACCGGGCGGCCTCCCTGATGGCCATCAAGCTGGAGACCGGCCGGACCCACCAGATCCGCGTCCACATGTCCGCGCTGCGCCACCCCTGCGTCGGGGACCTCACCTACGGCGCCGACCCGACGCTCGCCAAGCGGCTCGGGCTGACCCGGCAGTGGCTGCACGCCGTCTCGCTCGGCTTCGAGCACCCGGCGGACGGGCAGTGGGTCGAGTTCAGCAGCGAGTACCCGGCGGACCTCCAGCGGGCGCTGGACGTCATCGCGGCGGAGAGCTGACGTGCGGGCGGCGGTACGGGTCGCCGAGGGGGAGGCGGACCTGGCGCTGGCCCGCGAGGTCCGGCGGCAGGTGTTCGTCGTCGAGCAGAACGTGCCGGAGGAGCTGGAGTACGACGAGTACGACCGCACCTCGCTGCACCTGCTGGCCGTCGGCGCCGACGGCGCGGCGCTCGGGACCGCGCGGCTGATCTTCGGGGAGCAGGCGCTGAAGCTGACCGGAGGCGTCGAGGGGCGGGTGCTGCTCGGGCGGCTCGCGGTCGTCGCCGCCGCGCGGGGCACCGGGCTCGGGGCCGAACTGGTCCGGGCGGTCGAGGCGGCGGGGCGCGAACACGGCGCCACCGAGGTCGAGCTGCACGCCCAGGTGCAGGCGCTCGGGTTCTACGAGCGGCTGGGCTACCTGGCCGAGGGGCCGGTGTACGACGATGCGGGGATACCGCACCGGACGATGACCCGGGTGCTGTAGCCGGGCCCGGCTTCGTCGGCTGCGGGCCCCGGCCCTGCGCCGTGCGCGGTCCCCGCGCCCCGCCGGGCGCGGG
>NZ_JBEPAK010000319.1:0-6726 GCF_040298565.1 Kitasatospora sp. NPDC001539
GCCCGTCGCGGTGATCGCGACGGGCCCTCGGGCCGTTCTCGGCCCGTCCTGGACCGATTGTGACGCCGCGTCGGCTGCGGCGCCTCAGGAGTGCCGCAGCTCCGGCGGCGGGGTGCGCTTGGCGTCCATGTCGTCCACCCGCACCAGGCTCCCCCAGACGGCCATCCGGTACCGCGAGGTGTACACCGGGGTGCAGGTGGTCAGGGTGATGTAGCGGCCCGGAGCGGTGTAGCCGGAGCCGGTCGGGACGGGCGCGACGATCCCGGTGTCGTACTTCGAGGTCTCCGGCAGGGTGTTGTCGACCTTGTAGACGTACCACTTGTCCCTGGTCTCGACGACGATCGCGTCGCCCCTGGAGACGGCGTCCAGGTCGTGGAACTTGGCACCGTGGCCGTCCCGGTGGGCGGCCAGCGCGAAGTTGCCCGTCTGGTCCCAGGGCATCGCGGCCCGGTAGGGCTGCTCGTAGACGCCCGCCACGCCCTCGTCCAGGACGTCGGTGGAGGTGCCCATCCGGATCAGCACCTGGAAGTCCCCGCCCATCGCGGGGACGTGCAGGAAGCCCACGTCGTCCCCGATCGCCGGCGCCGCGGCCGGCGCGCCGGGTGCGGGGGTGCTGCCGGGCGCGGGCCGGGGACCGGCGGTCGGACCCGCGGCCCAGGCCCCGCGCAGCTTGTCGGCGGCCGCCGCGGCGGCGCGGTCCGCCTCCACGTTGGTCCACCACAGCGAGTAGGCCACGAACAGGCCGAGCACCAGGCCCGCGGTGATCAACAGCTCGCCGAGGACGCCGAGCGCGGCCAGCGCCCGGCTCCGGGCACGCCGTGCCCGGCCTCCGCCGTCCGGTTGGGGGCCGTCCCCGCTCGGGGGGTCGGCCTCCCGGTCCGGCCCGGCCGGCCGTGCGGTCCCGTCGTCCTGCATCTGCGGTGCTCCCCCTCCGAACGGGATGCGGGCGGCTATCCGCCCGTGATCGCGGCCGGCTTGCCTTGGCTGCGCGGCCGTTCCTCGGTCATCTTGCCAAAGACGATGAGCCGGAACTTGGAGGTGAACTCCGGCGTGCAGGTGGTCAGCGTGATGTAGCGGCCGGGGCCGGTGTAACCGGAGCCGTTCGGCACCGGCTTGATCACGCTCACGTTGCTGGGGGAGGTCTCGGGGATGCCGCCGGTGATCTCGTAGGTGTAGTACGCGGTGGCGGTCTCCACCACGACCTTGTCGCCCTTGCTCAGCTGGTTGATGTACCGGAACGGCTCGCCGTGGGTGTTGCGGTGCGCGGCCAGCGCGAAGTTGCTCGCCTTGTCGCCCGGCATCCCGGTGTTGGTGTAGTGGCCGACCAGGCCCTTGTCGAGCACCGCCGACTTGTCGGTCCCCTCGGCGATCGGGAACTTCAGCCCCAGCTTGGGCAGGTAGATGATGGCGAAGCCCTTGCCGGGCGCGAACGCCTCGGGCTTGTTCGGGTCCGGCGCCGGCTGTCCCGGCTGGGCCGGCCCCTGGGCCGCGTCGAACTGCTGCTCCAGCTGGTCGCGGGCGCTGCTGGCGGCCGCGTCGGCCTGCACGTTGGTCCACCAGAGCTGGTAGGCGACGAACAGCAGCATCACCACGCCGAGCGTGATGCACAGCTCGCCGACGAACCGGGCGCCCACCACGACCGCGGACTCCTTGGGCCGTGCCCGTCCGCCCGCCCGGCCCTTCGCCCGCCGCCGACCGCCGCCCGAGCGCACCGAGGTGCGGCCCTGGGCGGCCCGTCGCCGCTCGGCCCGGCCCCCGGTCGGCGGGGCGGGTTCCGCGGCCGGACCGCCGTCGGCGGGCAGCCGCAGCTGAAGGGTCTGGTCAGGCAGCCACGGGTACTCCGGGCCGCCCGCGGCGGGCTCCCCGGCCTGCTCGTAGACGCCCCAGGCGTCCTCGGGCGCGCCCTGGACGGGGTACTGCTGCGGGTACGGCCCGTCGGCCGGGCCACCGTCGTACGACGCGCCGCCGTACGGCCCGGCACCGCCGTCGGGGCCGGGCCCCGGCTGGTAACGCCCCTCCGGGCGCACCGCGGTCACGCCGCTCAGCCCCGGCCGATCACCGGGGCGAGCCCGGCCGACCGGTCCACGGCGTGCGGGTCGCCGCACTCCGCCAGCCAGTTGGCGAGCATCCGGTGCCCGCCCTCGGTCAGCACCGACTCGGGGTGGAACTGCACGCCCTCGACGAGCAGTTCACGGTGCCTCAGGCCCATGATCACGCCGCTCTCGGTGCGGGCGGTGACCACCAGCTCGTCGGGCACGGTGGCCGGGTCGACGGCCAGCGAGTGGTAGCGGGTCGCGGTCAGCGGCGAGGGCAGGCCCTCGAACACCCCGCCGTCCTCGTGCTCGACCAGCGAGGTCTTGCCGTGCAGCAGCTCCGGCGCCCGGCCGACCACCGCGCCGTAGGCGACCGCGATCGACTGCAGGCCCAGGCAGACGCCGAACACCGGCAGCCCGACCGCGGCGCAGTGGTGCACCATCTCGATGCAGACCCCGGCCTCCTCGGGCGCCCCCGGCCCGGGGGAGAGCAGCACCCCGTCGAAGCCCTGCTCACCCGACCGGCGGACGGCGTGCTCGACGGTCACCTCGTCGTTGCGCACCACCTCGCAGGTGGCGCCGAGCTGGTACAGGTACTGGACCAGGTTGAAGACGAAGCTGTCGTAGTTGTCCACGACCAGGATGCGGGGCGGGGTCGGCTGGGTGGTCATTCGCGCGTGGTCTCCGTGGGTGCGGTGCATGGGGGAACTGCCGGGCCCGCCGGTCAGCCGGCCGCGGCTCCGTCGCCGCCGTCCACTGTGACGTCACCGAAGGGGAGCAGCGGTTCCGCCCACGGGAAGACGTAGGTGAAGAGGAGGTAGACGATCCCCAGGATCAGGAGCAGCGAAATGACGGCCCGGACCAGGGTGTTCCCCGGGAGGTGACGCCAGATCCAGCCGTACATGGTGCTCCCTCGACGTAGCGGACTGGGGTCAAGAGTAGACCCGCTATCCACAGCCGCGGGGCCGGTCCGCCACTCGGCCGCTACTGGCCCGCCACCGAGCGCAGGTCGACGGTGCCGGAGTAGCCGGGCAGGGTCAGGTCGCCGCTCTCCTGGACCTTCCAGCCCAGTCCGTACGCCTGGACGTACTGCAGGTAGTTGCGGATGTCCGGGTCCGCCTCGACGGCTGCCCGCAGCGCGTCCGTCCTGCCCACCGCCCTGACCACGTACGGCGGGGAGTAGACCCGGCCCTGGAGCAGCAGGGTGTTGCCCACGCAGCGCACCGCGCTGGTGGAGGTCAGCCGCTGGTCCATCACCTGCACGCCCTCGGCGCCGCCCCGCCACAGCGCGTTGACCACGGCCTGGATGTCCTGCTGGTGGATGACCAGGTCGTTGACGCCCGGCTCGGGGACGCCGGGGATGCGCGCGGTGGCGTTCGGCGGGGCGTCGTTGAGGGTGACGGTCAGGCCGCCGCCCTGCAGCGGTTCCAGGGCCGCGCCGCGCCGCAGGCCGTCCAGCTGCGCGGCATCGGCGGGGCTGTTGGCCTGCTGTTCGGTGAGGTCCTGCGCCCGGGCCTGGAGGTCGGCCAGCTGGGCCTGCGCCTGCTGGTTCTGCGAGCTGCGCTGGCGGATCACGTCACCGAGGCTGAGCAGCGAGTTGTCGGTCCGCAGGTCGGTGCCGCGGGCGGTCTGGGCGCTGACGTAGAAGAGCAGGCCGGCGAGTGCGAACACCGCGCAGGTCAGGGCACGTCCGACAATTCGGATGCCGGAGCGGCGGGTACCGGCCCTCCGGGGAGGAATCGACAAATTAGTCACCGTACCCTTATCTCCTCGAGACCCGCCGAGCCACTACGCTAACGGACGCCGGTGGCAGGTGGGGGAGCGGTCCCTGAGCGCTCCACGACCACCGCCGGCGTCCCACCCGCTGCACCTCCGCGCGGTCTCACAGCGCATCGACAGGAGAGCTCCTCGTGCCGAAGTCTCGACTCCGCAAGAAGTCCGACTACACCCCGCCGACGACGGCCGCGGTGAAGATCAGTTCGGGCCGCGGTTGGGTCGCGCCGCTGATGCTGGCACTGTTCCTGATCGGCCTGGTGTGGATCGTCACCTACTACGTGACCAGCGGCAGCTACCCGGTCGAGAGCTGGCGGAACTGGAACATCCTGGTGGGCTTCGGCTTCATCGCGGCGGGGTTCGGCGTCTCCACCCAGTGGAAGTGACGCTCCGCCCGTCCTGAGGCTCGGGTTCGAGCCGTTTTCCGCCGCTTCGGATCGCGGGTCCCGGAGCGGCGGTTCGGCGTGCCCGGGCGCGGCCCGCAGCGCCGTCTGCTTTCCCCACCATCACACAGTCGGGCTTATCCACATGGTTATCCACACTGGGGAAAAGTCCCCACAGCCTGTGGATAACCTTTCCGGCCGCGGCCGTCCACAGCTGGGCACGATCCCCCGGCGGCACCGGATCCGCACAGCAGGACGCGCGTAGAACACCAGTCCACCGGACGTCCGGCGCACAGCCTGTGCACAGCCCCGCACCCGCTGTGGACGGCTGTGGACAATCGTCCGGGAGCGTCACCCGCCGTAGAGGGCCATTCCGACGCCCAGCATCGCCGCCTCCACGGCCAGTGCACCCGCCAGGGTCAGCCCCTGCACCAGACCGCGGCGTGCCCGCGGGGCGTACATCAGGCCGAAAGCCGTCAGCGCGCCCAGGGCCAGGCCGCCGAGGTGCGCCCGCCAGTCGATGGTCGGGCGGGAGAAGGTCACCACCAGGTTGAAGACCAGGAAGGCCACCGCCGGGCCGAGCGCGGCCCTGTTCCGCAGCTGCATCACGATCGTCGCGCCGATCAGGCCGAAGACCGCCCCCGAGGCGCCCAGCGACTGCATCCAGTCGCCCGCCACCAGGAAGGCGAAGGTGCTGCCCCCGAGGCCCGCGACGAGGTACAGGGCCAGGAAGCGCACCCTGCCGAGCGCCTCCTCCAGCGGCGGGCCCAGCCAGAGCAGCACCAGCATGTTCGTCCCGATGTGCCACCACTCCAGGTGCAGGAAGGTGGCGGTCACCAGCCGGTACCACTGGTCGGGGCCGTCCGCGATGCCGTACGGGCCGCCGCTGACGTCCCGCCCGGCGCTGGCCAGCGACCAGACCTCCGCCAGCCTCGGCCTCAGCACGTAGGCGGCCAGCACCCAGACCACCACGTTGATCCCGACCAGCACCCGGGTGACCAGCCCGCCGTGCTGGGTCAGCGCGCCGCCGAACCGGGTGGTCGCCCGGCGCGTCCCGGCGTGCCCGTCGCCGACGCACTCCGGGCACTGGAAGCCGACCGAGGCCGCCACCATGCACCGGGGGCAGATCGGCCGCTCGCACCGGGTGCAGGTGATCCCGGTGGCGGTCTGCGGATGCCGGTAGCAACCGGGCAGCCCGCCCTCCGGGGCCGGCCCCGTCGACTGCCGCGGCTCGTCCGGGAGCATCAGCGCTCGCCCCTTCCCGTACCCGACCACCGGAGCCGCCAGCCTACTGCGCCACCCCGCTCCCCCGGCCCAGCCCGGCCCAGCGCACCACACGCGCTCCTCGACCCCGCCCCCGCATCCGACCCGGCCCGACCCGACCCGACCCGACCCGACCGGCGCAGCGCACCACACCGCTCCCCGACCCCACCCGGCCCCCGCCCGGACCCCACACCCGGCCGCTCCCACCCCACAAGCCCCCGCCCGGCCCAGCCCGGCGCAGCGCACCACACCCGCTCCCCGACCCCACCCCGGGCCCCGCCCGGACCCCCACACCCGCCCCACCCACCACACCCGACCGCCCCCACCCCACAAGCCCCCGCCCGGCCCAGCCCGGCGTGCCGAGTGGACAATTCAGGATGCATGATCAGCATTCAGGTGGATATGTGCAATAAAGGACGCCACCCAGGAGGAGAGACTCGTGAGCTTTTCGGACTCGGCCCGTGAGACGGCCACCCGGACCCGGGACACCGCCGTGCAGTTCGCGGACGGCGCCAAACAGCGCCTCGGGCCCGCCCTTGACGCGCTCGGGCCGAAGGCCTCTGAGGCAGCCCACCACCTCCGCGTCCATTACGACAAGCACCTCGCCCCACAATTCGGCCACGCCTTCGCCAGTCTGCCCCCGGAGGCCCAGCAGAACGTCCTGAAGGCCCTCCACCGCGCCCAGGAGGCCGCCCTGGCGGCCCGGCTCTCCGCCGGCCGCGCCGCCGACACGGCCCGCGCCACGGTCGCCCCGCGGGTCGCCCACGTGGTGGGGGACGCCCGCGCCGCGGTCTCCCCGGTCGCCCACGAGGCCCAGGCCCGCGGCGCCGCCGCACTGACCGCCCTCCACGGGAACGTCAGCGCGGCCGAGATCAGCCGGCTCGCCGCCCGGAACGCCAAGAAGTCCCGGTGCCGCGGCGGCCGCGGCACCGGTCTCGCGGTCGCGGGAGCGCTGGCGATCGCCGGCGGCGTCGTCGCCTGGCAGTGGTGGCGCCGACACAGCAACCCCGAGTGGCTGATCGAGCCGCCGGCCCCGGAGTCCCGCCCGCCGGCCGGCGCCCACAGCGCCACCGCCCCGGTGAACGGAGTCACCGCGCAGGACGCGGCCGAGTCCGTGGAACCGGCCGAGGACGACCGCCCGCAGGCGTAGCGGCGGGCCGGAAAACAGAACGGCGGCCGACCTGGGCACAGGTCGGGCGGCGGTCAGGCGCTGTGGTGCATAGGAGACTCGAACTCCTGACATCTGGCATGGAAAGGCAGCGCACTACCAACTG
>NZ_JBEPAK010000320.1:0-6710 GCF_040298565.1 Kitasatospora sp. NPDC001539
CTTCGGATTCCACCCCGCGGCGGGGGGGGGGGGGGTGCGCCCCCCGCTCACGTTCGGGGCCCCCCCCCCCGGCGCCCGCACGAGCTCGGGGGATTCGGGGCGGCCTCCGCCGTCGGTCAGTGCAGCAGACCGCCCAGCGGCAGGGTCGCCGTGGCGCTGCCCGGGGCCGAGGCGCCGGCCGAGCCCGTGGTGCTCGGGGTGCCGGTGGTGGTCGGCGAGCCCGTGCCGCCGCTCGGGGTCTGGGTCGGGGTGCCGGTCGGGGTCTGGGTCGGCGCCGGCGTCCCGGTCGGGGTGCCGGTCGGGGTCCCGGTGGGCGTGCCGGTCGGGGTCTGGGTCGGGGTGCCCGGGTTGCTCGGGGTGGCGGTGCCGGGGTCGGTGGGCGTGCCGGAGCCCGAGGGCGTGCCGCCCGGCGTCGCCGGGGTGGTCGGCTGCTGGGCCGCCGGGCCGCCCGGGGTGGGCGCGGGCGTGACCTGGTTGGCCGGGCTGGGCGCGATCGGGGTGACGGAGTCCCAGCCCTTCGGCAGGTCCGGCACCTTCCAGGCGCCGCCGGCGTCGTCCGCCGCTCCGTCCGGGTCCGGCCGGACGGCCCCGAGGATCGGCATCGAGCCGATCGGCGAGACCTTGATGAACGCGCCCGGCCGCGGGGCCTGGACGATCAGTCCGCCGCCGAGGTACATCCCGACGTGCGAGGCGTCCTGGAAGTAGATCACCAGGTCACCGGGCCGCAGCTGGTTCAGCGGGACGTGCTGCAGTTGCGCCCACTGCTCCTGGCTGGTGCGCGGGATGGGCTTCCCGGCGTGCAGCCAGGCCTGCGAGGTGAGGCCCGAGCAGTCGTAGGAGTCCGGGCCGGTGCCGCCCCACAGGTACGGCTTCCCGAGCTGCGCCAGCGCGAAGGCGACCGCCGCGCGCCCGGCCAGCGAGGGGGTGCGCTCGCCCTTGCCGAGGGCGCCGGAGGCGAGGAAGGCGAGCTGGGCCTCGTCGGCCTTGGCCTTCTCGAGCTGCTCCAGCTCGGCACGCTGGGCGCCGGTCAGCGAGGAGACCAGCTGCTCGACCGAGGCGAGGTCGGCGGCGACCTTGGCCTTGGCGGCGTCCTGCTGGGCGACCAGCGCCCGGGAGGTGTTGAGCGCCTCCTCGGTCTGCTTCTTCAGCCCGTCCAGCGCGTCCCGGTCCGCCCGGAGCCGGTCCAGGAACTCGGACTGCGAGCGGCTGGCGGTGGCGAGCAGCTCGGCGATGGTGACCGCTTCGTACGGGTCCTTGGAGAGCAGCAGTTCGGCGTAGGCGGAGGCGGAGCCGTTGCGGTACTGGGCGGCGGCGAGCTGGGAGGCGATGTCCGTTCCGGCGTCGACCTGCTTCTGCTGCCGGTCCAGTCTGCCCTGGAGGTCGGTGAGCGCGGCCTGCTGCTCGGCGACCTTGGCCACCGCGCCGTTGTACTGCTCGGTGGCGGCCTCGGCGCTCTGGTAGAGCCCGTGCAGCTGGTCGAGCAGCGGCCCGAGGGTGGCCTTGGCCTGGGCCAGTGGGTCGGCTCCGGGCGACACCGCGACGCCCGCTCCCGGATCGGGTGCGGCGTAGGCGGCCTGGGCGGCGGCGGGCAGTGCGAGCGCGGCGGCCGCGAGGACGGCTCCGCACCGCAGGGCCGCCCGCACCCAGGGGCGTACGCCCGTCGACTCCGTCCGCTCTGCAGCCCCGCCCATGGGTGGTCCTCCCCGACCTGTCCTGCCCTGTCGTCGACCCGTGCCGGATCCCGCCGATCCTCCCACGGGTGACCGCGCCGGAAACAGGGCGCACCCGGACCAGGAGGTTAATTCTCGACCGGGATGTGAGACAGGTCTCAGCAAACGGGGGCGAAACGGGGTTTTCTTCGCGAATGCCCAGCTCAGACCGCCCCTTGCCACCCCCAGGAAAGTTTCCGGACACCCGGCGGCCACCATCGGAACCACGATTCCCGGCCCAGTTCACCTTCCGTTCACTCAGCCACCCTACGGTCACGGCGTCATCAACGTCCGTGCGACAACTACGACGATTGTTTGGGTATGGAACACATCTCGTTCCTGGTAGCCGTTGTGATCATCGCGGCGCTCGCCTTCGACTTCACCAACGGGTTCCACGACACCGCCAACGCGGCCGCCACCGCGATCGCGACCGGGGCCCTTCGTCCGAAGGTCGCGGTCACCATCGCGGCCCTGCTCAACTTCGCGGGTGCGTTCCTGTCCGTGAAGGTCGCCACCACCATCTCCGGCGGCATCGTCAACGAGAAGGCCGGCGTCCATCCCGAGATCATCTTCGCCGCCCTGGCCGGCGCGATCCTCTGGAACCTGCTGACCTGGCTGCGCGGCCTGCCGTCCAGCTCGTCGCACGCCCTGTACGGCGGCCTGATCGGCGCCACGATCGTCGGCGTCGGCATGAACGGCGTCAACTTCGACACCGTGATCACCAAGATCATCATCCCGGCGGTCGCCTCCCCCTTCGTCGCCGGCCTCGCCTCCTGGGGCGCCACCAAGCTGGCGTACGCGATCACCCGCAAGGGCGCCACCGGGACCATCGAGAAGGGCTTCAGGACCGGTCAGGTCTTCTCCTCCTCGCTGATCTCGCTCGCGCACGGCACCAACGACGCCCAGAAGACGATGGGCATCATCACCCTGACCCTGGTCTCCGTCGGCGCCCTGCCGCACGGCGCGCTGCCCCCCACCTGGGTGATCGTCTCGGCCGGCGCCGCGATCGCGCTCGGCACCTACATGGGCGGCTGGCGGATCATCCGCTCGATGGGCAAGGGCCTGGCGGACATCCGCCCGCCGCAGGGCTTCGCCTCCGAGTCGGCCGCCGCCACCGTCATCCTGACCTCCTCGCACATGGGCTTCGGCCTCTCCACCACCCAGGTCTGCTCCGGCGGCATCATGGGCGCGGGCCTCGGCGGCCCGAAGGGCGAGCTGCGCTGGAGCATGGTCCGCCGCATGGTCTACACCTGGGGCCTGACCCTGCCGGCCGCCGCGCTGGTCTCCGGCGGCGCCGCCCTGCTGGCCCGCCAGGGCAGCTGGGGCGTGGCCCTGGTCGGCGCGGCGCTGGTGGCCGGTTCGGGCGCGATGTGGATGATCTCCCGCCGCCAGCCGGTCGGCGCGGACAACGTCAACGACGTCGCCGAGGTCACCCCCGTCGAGGTCGCCGCCCCGGTCGGCGCCGCCCCCACCCCCGCCTCGACCACGGTCGCGGCCTGAGCACCGCGGCTGAGGAGCACTCACCATGCACATCAAGTGGAACGCCCTGGCCCAGACCGCCGGCATCAGCTTCGGCGTCACCGTCGCCGTGGTCGCCGTCTTCGCCCTCGGCATGCTGGCGCTGTCCCGCCGTGAGGCCGCGCTGAGCGCCCGCGAGGGCGGGGCCGACCGGGCCTCCGGCGGCGGGCCCGCCCTGCTGGCCGGCGCGTACACCTGCTTCGCGCTCTGCGCCGCCGCCGTGGTCTACGGCCTGGTGCTGATCGCCGCGCCGTAGGTCGGCGACGCCGAACGGGCCGGGGAGTGGTCGCCACTCCCCGGCCCGTTCGCGCATCCCGTCCCGACGGCCGCCTCCGCCGACCGGGCGACCCTCCCGGCGTCAGTCCTCCTGGGTGGTCGGTTCTCCTGGCTGGTCGGTTCTCCTGGCTGGTCAGTTCTCCTGGGTCGTCTTCAGCGCGGTCTCCCGGATGAACAGCACGGTGACGAAGGACAGCGCCGCGAACGGGGCGGCCCACAGGAAGACGGTGCCGACGCCGTGGCCGAAGGCGTCCGTCACCAGCGGGACGATCGGGGCCGGCAGCTTGGCCAGGTCCGGGATGCCGCCGCCGGCCGCCGCGTGCCCGGCCGGGACGTGCGCCGCGGCCAGGTTCGCCGCCAGGTAGTCGCCGACCTTGGTGGTCATCAGCGCGCCGAGCGCGGAGACGCCCATCGCGCCGCCCATGGTGCGGAAGAAGGTGACGACCGAGCTGGCCGCGCCGAGCTCGTGCCGGGGCACCGTGTTCTGCACCGCGAGCACCAGGTTCTGGCTGGTCAGGCCGAGGCCGATGCCGGTGATCGCCATGTAGACGGAGAGCAGCACGTAGTCGGTGTCGGCCCGGGCGGTGCCGAGCAGTGCGAAGCCGATCGCGAGCAGCGCGGTGCCGGAGACCAGGTAGGCCTTCCACTTGCCGTACTTGGTGATCAGCCGGCCGGCCACCGCCGAGGACAGCGCCAGGCCGATGATCATCGGCAGGGTCATCAGACCGGCCATGGTCGGGGACTTGGCCCGGGCCAGCTGGAAGTACTGGCTGAGGAAGGTGGTGGCGCCGTACATCCCGACGCCGACCAGCACGCTGGCGATCGCGGCCAGGGTGACGGTGCGGTACCGGAAGAGGTCCGGCGGGATGATCGGCTCGGCGGCGCGGCGCTCGACCGCGACCGCCAGGGCGCCCAGCAGCAGGCCGCCGCCGACCATGGCCGCGGTCTGCCAGGAGATCCAGGGGTAGTTCTTGCCGGCCAGCGTGATCCAGATCATCAGCAGGCTGACGGCGCCGGTGATGACCAGCGCGCCCAGGTAGTCGATCTTCACCCGGCGCTTGACCACGGGCAGCTTGAGGGTGCGCTGCACCACCAGGATCGCGGCCAGCGCGAACGGGATGCCCACGTAGAAGCACCAGCGCCAGCCCAGCCAGGAGGTGTCCACGATGACGCCGCCGATCAGCGGGCCGCCGATGGTGGCGAGGGCGAAGACCGCGCCGAAGTAGCCGCTGTAGCGGCCGCGCTCGCGCGGCGGGACCATCGCGGCCAGGCAGATCTGGCCGAGCGCGACCACACCGCCGGCGCCGATGCCCTGGAGGGCACGGCAGGCGATCAGCTCACCGGTGTTCTGCGAGAGGCCGGCCAGCGCCGAGGTGGCGATGTAGATCAGCAGGGCGATCTGCAGCAGCAGCTTCTTGCTGGCGAGGTCGGAGAGCTTGCCCCAGATCGGGGTGGAGGCGGTCAGGGTGAGCAGGGCGGCGGTGATCACCCAGGTGTAGGCGGACTGGCCGCCGTGCAGGTCGGTGAGGATGTGCGGCAGGGCGTTGGAGACGACGGTCGACGAGAGCACGGCCACGAACAGGCCGAGCAGCAGGCCGGACAGCGCCTCCATCACCTGCCGGTGGGTCATCGGTCGGTCGTCGACCCCGGTTCGTGCTGTCGATTCGACTGTCACGGTCATCTGGGTCCTTCGGCGGGAGGAGGGGGTACGCGGGCGGCACAAATTCGTTGCCTTAAGCAACCATAATCTCGATGGTTGACTAAGGCAACTTTCTTCAAGCCCCGACAAAGCCCTCGGCTCCTGCGGCACGCCGTCCGGCGCGCCCTGCGACTCCTGGTGCACCGTGCGTGAGAGTTCGGTCACGCCGACGCGGCCCCGCCGGGCCGGCAGCCCCCCCTCGCCCTCCACCGCCACCAGGGCTTCTCCGCCGCCGCGGCGCCGGTACCGCCCGGTCGCGACCGGGCCCCCGGCGGTGCGGAGGTTGAGGGCAGCTCAACTACTTCATAGTATTAAGTATCCGATTTCGCCTGATACGCAAGGAGATGTGGATGACCGCCCCCGGGCAGGGTTTCGTCGCGGAACTGAAGGGCGCGGTCACACCGCGTGCAGCGCTGCTGGTGATCGGCGTGCTGCTGCTGCAGCTCGGCTTCATCGCCTCGTACGTCGGAGCGCTGCACCACCCGACCCCCCACAAGCTGTCGATCGCGGTGGTCGCCCCGCCCCAGGTCACGCCGAAGCTGGTGCAGGCCCTCGAATCGGTACCGGACGAGGCCGCCAAGCCCGTCACCGCGCCGGACGCCGAGACGGCCACCCAGCAGATCAAGGACCAGAAGGTCTACGCCGCGCTGGTCGTGAACCCGAACGGCACCGAGGACACCCTGCTGGTCGGCAGCGCCCGCGGCACCTCCGCCGCCAAGGCCGCCGAGAGCATCACCACCGCGCTGGACAAGTCCCAGGGCCGGACGGTCAAGGTCGAGGACGTCGTGCCGCTGGCCAAGGGCGACACCAACGGGCTCACCGCCTTCTACCTGGTCATCGGCTGGTGCGTCGGCGGCTACCTGGTCGCCTCGATCCTCGGCATCAGCGCCGGCTCCAAGCCGGCCAACCTCCACCGCCTGCTGATCCGCCTCGGCGTGCTCGCGCTGTACTCGGTCGGCGCCGGCCTCGGCGGCACGCTCATCGCCGGGCCGATCCTGGACGCACTGCCCGGTTCCGTCCTGGCCCTGACGGCCATCGGCGCCCTGGTGGTGTTCACGGTCGGCGCCTTCACCATGGCGCTGCAGTGCCTGTTCGGCATCATCGGCATCGGGCTCGCGGTCCTGGTCTTCGTGGTGCTGGGCAACCCGAGCGCCGGCGGCGTCTACCCGGCGCCGATGATGCCGCCATTCTGGCGGGCGATCGGCTCGCTGATCCCGAACGGCGCCGGCACCAGCGCCACCAAGTCCATCGCCTACTTCGGCTCCACCAACCTCGGGATGCCGATCGCCGTCCTGGTGGTCTGGGCCCTGGTCGGCATCGGCGTCGCCTTCCTGGCCGTACTGCGCGGCCCGCGCTCCGGCAGCCGCGAGGTCCTGGTGGAGACCACGGCGGCCTGAGGCCTCCCGCTCCCGACCCGCGCCCCCGGCCCCCGCGGGCGGGGGGGCGGGGGTGGGGGCGGGCGGGCGCGGGGCCCAACCGCCCCAGAGCGGCGCCCGGAAGGGGACGCA
>NZ_JBEPAK010000321.1:0-6652 GCF_040298565.1 Kitasatospora sp. NPDC001539
TTACGATGGCTGCGTTCGCATGGCGGTCCCCTTGGTTGCACCGTGGGGCCCGCCGTGCTCGCGCACCGCGGGCCCCTCGGGGCGAGGCCGTCCGAACGACCGGCCGGGACCGCCCAGGACCGCCCAGGGCCGGGCAGGGCCGGGCAGGTCAGGCAGCCCGGACAGAGCCCGGGCCGGGCCGCCCGGACCGCCCGGACGGCCCGGACCGCTCGGTCAGACCCGGTCGCAGGCCTGCGCCCGCAGCGCACGCGCCAGGTCGTCCCGGCGCTCCAGCACCAGGCGCCGCAGCGCGGGCGCGGCCTGCGGGTGGCCGGCGAGCCAGGCGTCCGCCTCGGCCAGCGTCTGCTCGTCGGTCTGGGCGATCGGGAAGAAGCCGCCGACGATCCGGATCGCGATCTCGATGGTCCGCTCGGCCCAGACCTTCTCCAGCAGCTTGAAGTACGGCGCCGCGTAGAGGGCGGTCAGGTCGCGCTGGGCCGGGATGGCGAAGCCCGCGCTGTTGGCCTCGACCAGGGCGCTGGGCAGCTCGTCGGAGTCGATCACGGCCGACCAGGCGGCGGCCTTGGCCTCCGGCGTGGGCCGGGCGGCCAGGCACAGGGTGTGCTGGCGCTTGCCGCCCGCGGTGTTGTCGGCGGCCAGTTCCCCGGCCAGCTCCTCGTCGGTGGCCTGCCCGGCGGCCGCCAGGGCCAGCCACAGCGACCAGCGCAGCTCCTGGTCGACCTCCAGCCCGTCGATCCGGGCGCTGCCGGTCAGCAGTCCGCGGACCAGCCCGAGGTGCTCGGCGCCGCCCGCGGTCTGGGCCAGGAAGCGGGCCCAGGCCAGCTGGTGGTCGCTGCCGGGGACGGCCTCGCGCAGCTCGCGCAGGGCGCCGTCGGCGAGTTGCCGGGCGCCCTCGGCGCGCCACTCGGGGGCGGCGTAGAGGTCGACGGCGGTCTTGGCCTGGGCGTGCAGCGACTGGAGGACGCCGATGTTGCCCTCCTGGCCGGCGAAGCGCAGCACCAGGGCGACGTAGTCGCGGGCCGGCATCAGGCCGTCCCGGGTGAGGTTCCAGACGGCGGACCAGGCGAGCGCGCGGGCAAGCTCGTCGTGGATGTCGCCGAGGCCGGTGCGCAGGGTTTCCAGCGAGTCGGCGTCGAAGCGGACCTTGCAGTAGGTCAGGTCCTCGTCGTTGAGCAGCACCAGCGCCGGGCGGGGGCGGCCGACGGCCTCGGCGACGACGGTGCGGGCGCCGGTGACGTCCAGTTCGATCCGTCCGGTGCGTACCAGGGCGCCGTCGGCGTCCCGGTCGTAGAGGCCGACCGCGATCCGGTGGGGGCGCAGCACGTCGCCGTCCTGCAGCACGGCCAGTTCGGTGATCCGGCCCTCGGCGTCGGTGGTGACCTGCGGGGTGAGCGCGTTGACGCCGGCGGTCTGCAGCCAGTCGGCGGCCCAGCTCTTCAGGTCGCGGCCGCTGGTCTCCTCCAGCACGTCCAGCAGGTCGGCGAGTTCGGTGTTCCCGAAGGCGTGGCGCTGGAAGTAGCGGCGGGCGCCGTCGAAGAAGGCCTCCGAACCGACGTAGGCGACCAGCTGCTTGAGGACGGCGGCGCCCTTGGCGTAGGTGATGCCGTCGAAGTTGAGCTTGGCGTCCTCGAGGTCGCGGATGTCGGCGGTGATCGGGTGGGTGGTGGGGAACTGGTCCTGCCGGTAGGCCCAGGCCTTGCGCTGGTTGGCGAAGGTGACCCAGGCGGAGGAGTACCGGGTGCGGGCGCCGATCAGGCCGTAGGAGCCCATGAAGTCGGCGAAGGACTCCTTCAGCCACAGGTCGTCCCACCAGCGCGGGGTGACGAGGTCGCCGAACCACATGTGCGCCATCTCGTGCAGGACGACGTTGGCGCGGGACTCGTAGGCGGCGTCGGTGACCTTCGAGCGGAAGACGAACTCCTCCTTGAAGGTCACGCAGCCCGGGTTCTCCATCGCGCCGATGTTGTACTCGGGGACGAAGGCCTGGTCGTACTTGCCGAAGGGGTACGGGAAGTCGAACGCCTCGTGGAAGAAGTCGAGTCCGAGCTTGGTGACGCCGAGGATCTCGTCCGCGTCGAAGTACGGGGCGAGGGACTTGCGGCACATCGCGGAGAGCGGGATCTCCAGGGTGGTGCCGTCGGCGAGTTCGCGGCTGTAGTGGTCGCGGGCGACGTGGTACGGGCCGGCCACCACGGCGGTGAGGTAGGTGGAGATCGGCTTGGTCGGCGCGAACTCCCAGGTGCGGGCGGTGCCTGCGCCGGCCGCCTCGGCTGCCCGCCCGTCCTCGGACGGGTGGGGCCCGGCCGCGCCGACGCGCTCGTGCGGGGCGTTGGACCGCACGTCCCAGTCGGCCGGGGCGGTGACCGTGAAGCTGAACGGGGCCTTCAGGTCGGGCTGTTCGAAGTTCGCGAACACCCGGCGGGCGTCGGCCGGCTCGTAGTGGGTGTAGAGGTAGGTCTCGCCGTCGGCCGGGTCGACGAAGCGGTGGAGGCCTTCGCCGGTGCGGCTGTAGGCGCAGTCGGCCTCGACGGTGAGGACGTTCTCGGCGGCCAGGCCGTCGACGTGCACCCGGGCGCCGTCGTAGGCGGTGGCCGGGTCCAGGGCGCGGCCGTTGAGGGTGACGGAGCGGACGGCCGGGGCGAGCAGGTCGAGGAAGGTGGCGGCGCCGGGCTGGGAGCAGCGGAAGGCGACGGTGGTGGTGGAGCGGAAGGTGGCGGCGGCCGGATCGGGGGCCGAGGTCAGGTCCAGGTGGACCGTGTAGCCGTCCACGGCCAGGATGCCGGCTCGCTGCTGTGCTTCGTCGCGGCTCAGGTTCTTGCCCGGCACGGCGGTACTCCTTTGTCCGGCTCGCACGGTGGTGCGTCTGTGGATGTCCGGTGCGCGGTGTGCGTCGCGCACGCAGGGGCATCCTTTCACGCCCGCCCCGGCCGGTACCATTGCACAGGCTGCCGGGCCGGGGCCGGAATCACCGGCGCGGGACGGGTGTTGGGTTCGGGATGGGGGTCGCACCCCCGCCGCCTCGGACCACCTCATGAAGGACGACACCCAGTGACGACTGCCGCTGAGCGCAAGACCGCCGACTTCTGGTTCGACCCCGCCTGCCCGTGGGCGTGGATGACGTCCCGCTGGCTGATCGAGGTCCAGCAGCTGCGTCCGGTCGACGTGAACTGGCACGTGATGAGCCTGTCGGTGCTCAACGAGCACCGCGACCTGCCGCAGGAGTACCGCGAGCTGCTGGACAACGCCTGGGGCGCGGTGCGGGTCTGCATCGCGGCCGCCGAGCAGCACGGCGAGGAGGTGCTCGGCCGGCTGTACACCGAGCTGGGCCTGCGCTTCCACAACCAGGGCCTGCCGCAGAACCGGGAGACGGTCCAGGCCGCCCTGGTCGCGGCCGGTCTGCCCGCCGAGCTGGCGGACGCGGCCGACACCGACGCGTACGACGAGGCCCTGCGCGCCTCGCACAAGGAGGGCATCAGCCTGGTCGGCGAGGACGTCGGCACGCCGGTGATCGCGGTCGAGGGCGCGGACGGCGAGCGGGTCGCCTTCTTCGGCCCGGTGGTCACCCCGGCGCCGAAGGGCGAGGCCGCGGCCCGGCTCTGGGACGGCACCCTGCTGGTGGCGTCCACCCCGGGCTTCTACGAGATCAAGCGCACCCGTACGGCGGGCCCGTCCTTCGAGTAGGCCCCGGCCCCGGCACGCGGAAGGGCCCGGTACCGTGCTCGGTACCGGGCCCTTCCGCGTGTTCTCGGCGCCCTCTCGGCGCCTGTTCCAGGCCTTTGAGGCGGACCGGCGGGGTCAGCCCGCCGCCGCGTCCCGGCGCTGCTTGAGCAGGCCCGCCCCGATCAGCAGCGCGACCAGCACCCCGGCCGCGTACAGCTGCTGGCGGTTGCCCTCGGTGGTGGTCATCAGCGCGAGGATGCCGGCCACCGCGGCCATCGCCAACCACGTCAGGTACGGGTAGCCCCACATCTTCACGGTGAGCAGTTCGGGCGCCTCGCGCTCCAGTCGGCGGCGCATCCGCAGCTGGACGATGCAGATGAACAGCCAGACCACCAGGATGGCCACGCCGGTGGTGTTCATCAGCCAGGTGAACACGGTGGCGGGCCAGAACTTGGCGGCCAGCACGGCGCCGAAGCCGAACAGGCAGGAGGCCAGCACCGCCCGGCGCGGCACCCCGCCGCTGACCTTGGCCAGCGCCTTGGGGCCCTGGCCGCGGCCGACCAGCGAGTACGCCATCCGGGAGGCGCCGTAGATGTTGGCGTTCATGGCGGACAGCAGCGCGATCAGCACCACCACCTCCATGATCGCGCCGGCGCCGGGCACCCCGAGGTGGCGCAGCACCGTGACGTACGGACCGTCGGCGACGACCGCCGGGTCCTTCCAGGAGACCAGGGTGACGACCAGGGCCATCGAGCCGATGTAGAAGATCGCGATCCGCCACACCGCGGTGCGCACCGCGTTGGCGACGTTCTTCTTGGGGTCGTCGGACTCGGCGGCGGCGATGGTCACCGTCTCCAGGCCGCCGTACGCGAAGACCGAGGCGAGCAGGCCGACGATCAGCCCGCTGACGCCGGTGGGCAGGAAGCCGCCCTGGCCGGTGAGGTTGCCGGTGCCGGGGGCGCCGGGGCCGAGGACCCCGGTGACGCCGAGCACGCCGAGGACGAGGAAGGCGACGATCGCGGCGACCTTGACGGTGGCGAACCAGAACTCGAACTCGCCGAAGTTCTTCACCGCGGTCAGGTTGCTGGCGCAGAAGAACACCATGAAGAGGCCGACCCAGACCCAGGCGGAGACGCCGGGTATCCAGCCGTTGACGATCTTTCCGGCGGCGGTGGCCTCGGCGGCGACGCCGCAGCAGAGCATCACCCAGTACATCCAGCCGGCCGTGATCCCGGCCCAGGGGCCGATCTCCTTCTCGGCGTGCACCGAGAAGGAGCCGGAGGCCGGACGGGCCGCGGACATCTCGCCGAGCATCCGCATGATCAGCATGACCAGCAGTCCGGAGAGGGTGAAGGCGAGGATGATCGCCGGACCGGCGGCCGCGATGCCCGCGCCCGAGCCGACGAAGAGGCCGGCGCCGATGACGCCGCCGAGGGCGATCATCGACAGGTGGCGCTGCTTGAGTCCGTGGCTGAGCTGCTGGCTGCCGGAGGCCGGGCCGTCGGCCGGTCGGCCGTCGGCGTCGGTGGTCCCGGGCGCCGTCGACGCGGAGGAGGGGGCCATAGGGGTGGGTCCAGACTGTGCGGAATGCGACATGAGCTGTCCAATATCCGGTGGGCTCCCGGGTCATGCCAACAATGGCCGCTTCCGGCCCACCATGCGGACCGGAGCACACCCCACCGTGACGGAGTGGTCGCGGAGCGTGCCGAGGGGCCGGTTCCGACAACGTCCGAGGGCCCGGCTTTGTCCGAAACCGTGGCGGCGAGGCAGTGGATCACCGCGTAGGTTCACAGGTGTTCACTCACCTGGACCCTTACGGAGGATCCCGATGGCCACTGCCACCACCCCGATAGCGCGCCGCGCCGTCCTCGCCGACCTGCTGCCCGCCGCCTCCACCCGTGTCGGAGCGCAGGCCCGTGACCTCGCCCTGGTGGTCGGCGGCGCCGCGCTCACCGGTGCGGCCGCGCAGCTGTCCGTGAACGTCCCGGGCTCGCCGGTGCCGGTCACCGGCCAGACCTTCGCCGCCCTGCTGGTCGGCACCGCGCTCGGGGCCCGCCGCGGCGTCGCCTCGCTCGCCCTGTACCTGCTGGCCGGCATGGCGGGCCTGCCCTGGTTCGCCGAGGGCACCTCCGGCTGGGCGATGCCCTCCTTCGGCTACGTGATCGGCTTCGTCCTCGCCGCCGCCCTGACCGGCGCGCTGGCCCGCCGCGGCGCCGACCGGACGCCGGTGAACACCGCCGTCACCATGGTCCTCGGCAGCCTGGCCATCTACGCGGTCGGCGTCCCGTACCTGGCGTTCGCCCTGCACGTGTCGCTGGCCCGCGCCGCCGAGCTCGGCCTCTACCCGTACCTGGTCGGCGACGCCCTCAAGGCGGCCCTCGCGGCCGGTGCCCTGCCGCTGGCCTGGAAGGTGCTCGGCAGGCGCTGACGCCCCCGTTGTCGGGCCGGGTCGCACGCGCATGCCACACTCATGGCATGCGCGTGTACCTGGGCTCCGACCATGCCGGATACGAACTGAAGAACCACCTGGTGGAGTGGCTGAAGGGGGCCGGCCACGAGCCGGTCGACTGCGGGCCGCACATCTACGACGCCGAGGACGACTACCCGCCGTTCTGCCTGCGCGCCGCCGAGCGCACCGCCGCCGACGAGGACGCCCTGGGCATCGTGATCGGCGGCTCGGGCAACGGCGAGGCGATCGCCGCCAACAAGGTCAAGGGCGTCCGGGCGGCGCTGGCCTGGAGCAAGCAGACCGCCGAGCTCGGCCGTCAGCACAACAACGCCAACGTGATCTCCATCGGCGGCCGGATGCACACCCTCGAGGAGGCCACCGGGTTCGTCGAGGTCTTCCTCAACACCCCGTACAGCGGCGAGGCGCGGCACACCCGCCGGATCGAGATGCTGAGCGAGTACGAGACCACCGGCGAGCTCCCGCCGATCCCGGCCCACCACCCGCAGGGCTGATCCCGCCCCCCACCCGCCCACGACGGCCGGC
>NZ_JBEPAK010000322.1:0-6651 GCF_040298565.1 Kitasatospora sp. NPDC001539
ACCTCACCCTGGTCCGCGGCGACCTGCGCGCGGCCGCCGACGCCATCCGGCTCTCCCGCCGCACCCTCGCCACCATCCGGGGCAACCTCTTCTGGACGTTCGGCTACAACGTCGCCGCCCTGCCGCTGGCCGCGGCCGGAATGCTCAACCCGATGATCGCCGGCGCCGCCATGGCCTTCTCCTCGGTCTTCGTGGTCACCAACAGCCTCCGGCTCCGCCGCTTCCGACCCGCCGCGAGCGCCTGACCACCCAGCCCGGATCCGGGGCGCCCCGCACCTGGGGCGACCCCCGGGCCGGGGCAAGCACGAGGGGCCGGAACCGCGGTACCCAGCGGTCCCGGCCCCTCGCTGTGCCTCAACGCCCCAGCAGCTCGCCGCCGTTGCAGTGCAGGATCTCGCCGGTGATGAACCCGGCCTCCGGCGAGGCCAGGAAGTGCACCGCCGCCGCGACCTCGCCGCTCTCGCCGATCCGGCCGAGCAGCGTGCGCGCCGCCCGGCGGGCCACCTCGGCCTCGTCCAGCCGCGGACCGAAGAACTCGGTGCCACTGACCGTCCCCGGCGCGACGATGTTGGCGGTGATCCCCGAGGTGCCCAACTGGGCCGCCAGGAAGTGGTTCCACGCGTGCAGCGAGGCCTTCGCGGCACCGTACGAGCCGGCCCCGCGCAGGGCGGCGATGGAGCTGACGGTGACCACCCGGCCGGAGCCGGGGGTGAGCCGGTCCCGGATCGACTCGGTGAGCAGCACCACGGTCAGCACGTTGCGCTCGAAGTCACCGCGCCACCGGGCCAGCAGGGCGTGCGGTCCGCCGCCGGCGACGGTCTCCCGGCTGCCGGCGTTGTTCACCAGCACGTCGATCCGCTCGGGCAGTTCGTCGAGCGCCGCCTCGACCGCGTCCGGGTCCGCGAGGTCGCACACCAGCGGAGTGACGTTCGGTCCGAGGTCGGCCGCGGCCTTCTCCAGGACCTCACGGCGCCGGCCGACGATCACCACGTGCTCGCCCGCCTCGGCGAACCGCCGCGCGACTTCGTACCCGATTCCCGTGCCACCGCCGGTGACGACGACGTTCCTGGCCATCTGCGCACTCCCTCCCCAGTTCTGCCGCCGCGCGGCAAGGGTGCGCGACGGTCCGTACCGGAATGCCACGATTCCTATCACGCTCGGTTGCCGTGACTGCGGGGAGGGTGACGTCGGGCGCGCGGGAAGGTGTGGTATGGGCGCGGAACGAGGCGCCTACGGAGCGTGGCGAGAGGCAGCTCACACCCCCCGGGCGTAACTTCTCGCCCCCTGGTACGTCTTAGGTTGGTAGTGCGGCAGTTTTCCGACGGGCCGGGGCGCGATCAACGGCAACGCGTCCCTCATCCGAAAGCTGTCGCCGACGGGGCTCCGGCGGGCCCCGGGAACGGTCGTCGGTGTTCTCGGCGGCCTTCGCGCACGGCGCCGGGGTTGCGGCGGGTCAGGGACGCTTTGAGCGGCCGTCCCCGGCTGCGGCCGCCCCCGGAGTCGTGCGCCGTACGGTTCCGTCCCCGTGCGGGCCCTTCCGGGTCCGGGCCGTGGGGACGCCGGAGGGGCCCGTCCGCTCAGCAGCGGCCGGGCCCCTCCTCGTTCGTCCGGGGCGCGTCAGCGCTGGTCGAGCTCGACGTAGTCGCGGATCGCGGTGCCGGTGTAGATCTGGCGCGGACGGCCGATCCGGCTGGTCGGGTCGTTGATCATCTCGTGCCAGTGGGCGATCCAGCCGGGCAGCCGGCCGAGGGCGAACAGCACGGTGAACATGCTGGTCGGGAAGCCCATGGCGCGGTAGATCAGGCCGGTGTAGAAGTCCACGTTCGGGTACAGCTTGCGCGAGATGAAGAAGTCGTCCTTGAGGGCGTGCTCCTCCAGCTTGAGCGCGATGTCCAGCAGCTCGTCGCTCTTGCCGAGCTGGCCGAGGACCTCGTGCGCGAGCAGCTTGACCTGCGCGGCGCGCGGGTCGAAGGCCTTGTAGACGCGGTGGCCGAAGCCCATCAGCTTGACGCCGGCCTCGCGGTTCTTGACCTTCGCGATGAAGGAGTCGACGTCGCCGCCGTCCTTCTGGATGCCCTCCAGCATCTCCAGCACGGCCTGGTTGGCGCCGCCGTGCAGCGGGCCCCACAGGGCCGAGATGCCGGCCGAGATCGAGGCGAAGAGGTTGGCGTGGCTGGAGCCGACCAGGCGCACGGTGGAGGTCGAGCAGTTCTGCTCATGGTCCGCGTGCAGGATGAGCAGCTTGTCCAGGGCGTTGACGATGACCGGGTTGAGCTCGTAGTCCTCGGCGGGGACGGCGAAGGTCATCCGCAGGAAGTTCTCGACGTAGCTCAGGTCGTTGCGCGGGTAGACGAAGGGCTGGCCCATCGCCTTCTTGTACGCGTACGCGGCGATCGTCGGCAGCTTGGCCAGCAGTCGGACGGTCGACAGGTGGCGCTGGGCCGCGTCGAACGGGTTGTGGCTCTCCGGATAGAACGTGGAGAGCGCGCCGACCACCGAGGACAGCATGGCCATCGGGTGGGCGTCCCGGGGGAAGCCCTGGAAGAAGCGCTTGACGTCCTCGTGAAGCAGCGTGTGCTGGGTGATCTCGCGGTTGAACTCCGCCAGCTGGTCCGCGGTCGGCAGCTCGCCGTTGATCAGGAGGTACGCGGTCTCGATGAAGCCGCCCTGCGCTGCGAGCTGCTCGATCGGGTAGCCGCGGTACCGAAGGATGCCGTTGTCACCGTCCACGAAGGTGATCGCGGACTTGTACGCGGCGGTGTTACCGAAGCCGTTGTCCAGGGTGACCAGGCCGGTCTGCGGGAGCAGCTTCGAGATGTCGAAGCCGGAGTTGCCCGCAGTGCTCTCGACGACGGGGTACTCGTACTCGCCGTCCTGGTACCGCAGTACTACCGAGTTGTCGCTCACGTCTTCCTCACCGACGAAATGAATCCTCTTCCAAGGTGCCCTGACTGTCTCTACCATCCCCCATCCGAGGGACAGCCGCGCACCCGGGGTGGCCCGGAAGGGCCCGCCCCTACAAAACCTGCTGCCGCAGCCGGTACGAACCGGACAAGATCGGCACCACCCTAGGCTCTGCCGTAAATCTCTTCACGTCAAGAGAACCTTAGAGGCAACCATCCTGTCGGATAATCATCCAGAAGCAAGCCGATGATCGAGCGCCGCATGCCGCCGACCTGCACTGACGGCCCGTACGGCCTGCGCGATCGCCTTCCGTGACCCGACCAGCACCACGAGTTTTCGTGCCCTGGTCACCGCGGTGTAGAGCAGATTTCGCTGGAGCATCGTCCAAGCGGACATGGTGACCGGAATCACCACCACCGGATACTCGCTGCCCTGCGAGCGGTGGATCGTCACCGCGTACGCGTGGGCCAGCTCGTCCAGTTCGTCGAAGTCGTACACCACCTCCTCGTCCTCGTCGGTGACCACCGTCAACCGCTGGTCGTCCAGGCTGAGGGCCGTCACCACTCCCACTGTGCCGTTGAAGACGCCGTTCCGCCCCTTGTCGTAGTTGTTGCGCACCTGGGTGACCTTGTCCCCCACCCGGAACGTCCGCCCGCCGAACCGCCGCTCCGCCACCCCCTCCCGGGCCGGCGTCACCGCCGCCTGCAGCAGCGTGTTCAGGTTCCCCGCGCCGGCCGGGCCCCGGTGCATCGGCGCCAGCACCTGGACGTCCCGGCGCGGATCGAAGCCGAACTTCTGCGGGATCCGACGCGCCACCACGTCCACCGTCAACCCGGCCGCCCGCTCCGCGTCGTCCTCGACGAACAGGAAGAAGTCCGTCAGACCCTCCGTCAGGGGCGGTTTGCCCTCGTTGATCCGGTGCGCGTTCGTCACCACGCCCGACTGCTGCGCCTGCCGGAAGATCCTGGTCAGCCGCACCGAGGGGATCGGCCCGCCCTCCGCCAGCAGGTCCCGCAGCACCTCCCCCGCACCGACCGAGGGCAGCTGGTCCACGTCCCCCACGAACAGCAGGTGAGCACCCGGCGGCACCGCCTTGACCAGCTTGTTCGCCAGGATCAGGTCCAGCATCGAGGCCTCGTCCACCACCACCAGGTCCGCGTCCAGCGGACGGTCCCGGTCGTACGCGGCGTCCCCGCCCGGCTTGAGCTCCAGCAGCCGGTGCACCGTCGAGGCCTCCACCCCGGTCAGCTCCGACAGCCGCTTCGCCGCCCGGCCGGTCGGCGCCGCCAGCACCACCTTCGCCCGCTTGGCCAGCGCCAGCGTCACGATCGACTTCACCGTGAACGACTTCCCGCAGCCCGGCCCGCCCGTCAGCACCGCGACCTTCTGCGTCAGCGCCAGCCGCACCGACTGCTCCTGCTCCGGCGCCAGCTCCGCCCCCGTCCGCTTCGCCAGCCACTCCAGCGCCACCGGCCAGTCCACCCCCGCGAACCACGGCATCCGGTCGGCATCCGAACGCAGCAGCCGCAGCAACTGGTTGGCCAGCGAGATCTCCGCCCGGTGGAACGGCACCAGGTACACCGCGGTGATCGGCTCGCCCGCCTCCCCCGGCACCGTCTCGCGCACCACCCCCTCCGCGGCGACCAGCTCGGCCAGGCAGTCGATCACCAGCCCCACGTCCACCTGCAGCAGCTTCACGCCGTCCGCGATCAGCCGCTCCTCCGGCAGGTAGCAGTGGCCCTGGTCGCTGCTCTGCGACAGCGCGTACTGCAACCCGGCCTTCACCCGCTCCGGGCTGTCGTGCGGGATGCCCACCGCCTGGGCGATCCGGTCCGCCGTCAGGAAGCCGATGCCCCACACGTCCGCGGCCAGCCGGTACGGCTCGTTCCTGACCACACCGATCGAGGCGTCGCCGTACTGCTTGTAGATCCGCACCGCCAGCGAGGTCGACACGCCGACCCCCTGCAGGAAGACCATCACCTCCTTGATGGCCTTCTGCTCCTCCCAGGCCGCCGCGATCTTCTTCGTCCGCTTCGGGCCCAGCCCCGGCACCTCGATCAGCCGGCCCGGCTCGTTCTCGATCACCTCCAGGGTGTCCACCCCGAAGCGCTCCACGATCCGCTCGGCGAACCGCGGTCCGATCCCCTTGATCAGCCCCGACCCGAGGTACCGCTGGATCCCCTGCACGGTGGCCGGCAGCACCGTCGTGTAGTTCTCCACCGTGAACTGCCGCCCGTACTGCGGGTGCGAACCCCAACGGCCGTGCAACCGCAGCGACTCCCCGACCTGCGCCCCCAGCAGCGCGCCCACGACGGTGAGCAGGTCGTTCCCGCCCCGGCCGGTGTCCACCCGGGCCACGGTGTAGCCGGTCTCCTCGTTGGCGTACGTGATCCGCTCCAGCACGCCCTCGACCTGCGCCAACTGGCGCGGCACCTGCTGCGTCTGCTGCCCCGACGACGGCTGCTTGCCCACCGGAGCCCCCTCTTCGACCGGTACGGGTGGACTGTTCCGTCACGCACCGTACCGCTCCGCACCGACAACCCGGAACGCGCGGAAACCGCCGGGACGACGGGGAAGCGCCCGGGACGTCGGAAGGCGCCGGGGCCCCGGAGGGACCGACCTGCCGTGCGCCGCCCCTGCACCGGTGCCAGGCTGGAAGGTCCAGAGGGGGTGCCGACCACGCCCGCCCCCGCACGGGCCCCGTCCGAGGAGCAGTGCCGCCATGCTCAACACCGCCTTCCGTCCCGGTTCCCCGGACTGGCTCGACCTCAGCAGCCCCGACACCGACGCCTCCGTCGACTTCTACGCCGCCCTGTTCGGCTGGACCTTCGACTCGGCCGGCCCCGAGGCCGGCGGCTACGGCTTCTTCCAGCTCGAAGGCCGCACGGTCGCCGCCCTCGGACCGCTCGCCGACGAGGACTCCGGCCCCGGCTGGACCCTGTACTTCGCCACCGCCGACGCCGACCGCACCACCGAACTCGTCGAACAGGCCGGCGGGCGCGTCCGGTTCCCGCCCTTCGACGTCTTCACCGCCGGACGGATGGCCGGCTACACCGACCCGACCGGTGCCGACTTCGCCGTCTGGCAGCCGCACGACACCCGCGGCCTGGACCTCGTCAACGACGAGGGCAGCCTCTGCTGGGCCGAGTGCTACAGCGTCGACGCCGAGCGGGCCAAGGCCTTCTACCGCACCGTCTTCGGCTGGCAGGAGCAGGACGTCCCGTTCGGCGAATCGACCTACACCGTCCTCACCCCGGCCGGCGGCGGCAGCGAGGACTCTCACGGCGGCATCATGCAGCTCGCTCCCGAGCACACCGCGCGCGGCACCGGCTCGCACTGGCTCCCCTACTTCGAGGTCCCCAACGTGGACGCCAGCCTCGCCATCGCCGACCGCCTCGGCGCGAAGGTGCGGATCCCAGCCACGGACGTCCACGGCGTCGGCCGCCTCGCCCAACTGATCGACCCTCAGGACGCGGTCTTCGCCGTCATCACGAGTGCACCGGCCGCCAAGTGACGTCGCGCCGGCCGCTTCCCGGGGTCGCCGGATCGGCCCCCGAGAAGGGCCGCGAAGGGGCGCTACGGGCGTAGACGAGGCAGGTGGGACCTGGCGGGCGCCTCGACGTTCCGGCAACGCTTCACACGGCTGTTCCGGCGGCCCGGCCCAGCTCGGATTCCACCGGCCCCGGAAATGCGAAAAGGCCCCGCCCGGGAACCCGGGCAGGGCCTTCTCAGAAGAATTGTTCGGCG
>NZ_JBEPAK010000323.1:0-6535 GCF_040298565.1 Kitasatospora sp. NPDC001539
GTAGGGCTTGTCGAAGACGCCGAACATCCCGTCGATGAGCCACCACAGGCCGGCGCAGCAGAGCACGGCCGGGAGGATGTAGACGGCGGCGCGGGACCGGCCGAGCCGCCCTCCCGAGGACCGGCCCAGCCGCCCTCCCGGATGGCTGGGGATCGCTGGGAGAGCGCTGGGAGTTCGGCCAACGATCGGCCACGCCCGGGCCAAGGCGCCCGCGCGGGACGGGCGATCGGCCCGCAATGCCCGGATCCGGCCGGTCAGTCTTCTCCCAGCCCGCGCCCAGGACTCCGCAAGAGCGCCCCGCGAAGCTGTCCGCCATGAAGGTGCTCCCACGGCGGCGAGGCGCCGTCCTCGTCAACTCCGCGCTCGGCGTGGCCCTCCTGGGCGGTGCGGCCCTGGCGTACGCCACGGTCAACGGCAGCGGCGGCACGGCCGCGGCCAAGCCCGTCGCCCGTACCGCGACCGTCGCCAAGGGGACGGTCCTGGCCACGGTGTCCGGAACCGGCACCCTGGTGTCGCCGACCGACGCGGCCCAGGACTTCACCACCGGCGGGCGGCTCACGGCCGTCAAGGTCGCGGTCGGGGACACCGTCAGGAAGGGGCAGGTGCTCGCGACCGTCGACACCACCGCGGCCCAGCAGCAGGTGGACGCCGCCCGCGCGGCCCTCACCACGGCCAACGCCAACCTCACCAAGGCGCAGGCCGGGGTCACCACGACGACCACCGAGCCGCTTCCGCCGTCCTCCTCCTCGACGAGTGCTCCGTCGGCCTCGGGTGCGGGGGCCGGCTCCGGCGCCGGACACGGGGCGGGCGGGAGCAGTACGCCCGCCCCGCAGACCACCACCATCACCACTACCAAGGTCGACGACGCGGCCGTCGCCCAGGCCCAGCAGCAGGTCGCCACCGCGCAGACCAACCTCACCAACGCCCAGGCCGCGCTGGCCGGCACCACCCTGACCGCGTCGGTGGACGGCACGGTCGCCTCGATCTCGGCGAAGGTCGGGGACACCGTCGGCGCCACCGCCGCCGGCTCCTCGTCCTCCTCGACCGCCAAGTCCACCGGAGCGAGCGCCGGTTCCGGCTCCCCCAGCGGCTTCATCGTGCTGACCAACCCGACCGGGATGCAGGTCACCGCCAACTTCTCCGAACTGGACTCGCTCAAGCTGAAGAAGGGCGAGGCGGCCACCGTCACCCTGAACGCGCAGTCCGACACCAAGCTCAACGCGACGGTGCTGTCGGTCAGTTCGCTGCCCGTGAGCAGCTCCGGCGGCGCCAGCTCGTCCGCCGTCCAGTACTCGGCCACGCTCCAGCTCAGCGGTGACACCAGCACCCTGCGCACCGGCCTCAGCGCCACCGTCCAGGTCGTCACCGGCGAGGCGGACAACGCGCTCTCGCTGCCCACCTCCGCCCTCTCGGGCACCGGCTCCTCGCGGACCGCCACCGTGGTGCACACGGACGGCAGCACCGAGCGGGTCACCGTCGGGGTCGGCGTCGAGGGCGACAGCACCGTGCAGGTCGTGTCCGGTCTCGCCGAGGGCGACAAGGTCGAACTCCCCACCACCAGCGGCACCAACGGCTTCCCGAACGCCTCCTTCCCCGGTCTCGGCGGCGGCGCCGGCGGTCGGGGCGGTGCCGGCGGCGCGGGGGCCGGGGCGGGCTTCCCGGGCGGGGCCGCGGGCAGCGGCGGCAGCGGTCGCGGCGGCAGGGGCTGAGCCATGCGTCACGTCATCGACAAGCGCGTCCCCGCGAAGCCCGTGCCGGTGATCCGGATCAGCCGGCTCACCAAGTCGTACGGGCACGGCGACGCCACCGTGCACGCGCTGCGCGGCCCGGACGACCCGGCGACCGGCGGCCCGGCGGGCGTCAGCCTGGACATCGAGCAGGGCGACTACGTCGCGGTGATGGGCAGTTCGGGATCCGGCAAGTCCACCCTGATGAACATCCTCGGCTGCCTGGACGTCCCGACCTCCGGCCGCTACCTGCTGGACGGCATCGACGTAGGCCACCTGGACGAGCAGCAGCTCTCGCTGGTCCGCAACCGCAAGATCGGTTTCGTCTTCCAGTCCTTCAACCTGGTGCCCCGCACCACCGCCCTCGCCCAGGTCGAACTGCCGCTCGCCTACGCGGGCGTGCGCTCCGCCGAGCGGCGCCGGCGGGCCCTGGCCGCACTGTCACTGGTGGGGCTGGAGGACCGCTCCGGGCACAAGCCCAACCAGCTCTCCGGCGGCCAGCAGCAGCGCGTCGCGGTGGCGCGCGCCCTGGTCACGGCCCCCGCGCTGCTGCTCGCCGACGAGCCCACCGGCAACCTCGACAGCCGCTCGACGGAGGAGGTGCTGGCCCTGATCGACGGGCTCAACGCCACCGGCCGCACCGTCGTGCTGATCACCCACGAGGACGAGGTCGCCCGGCACGCCAAGCGCGTGCTGCGGCTGGTCGACGGGCAGATCGTGAGCGACGTCCGGCAGGCGCCGGTCGACGGGCCGCCGCCCGCCCTGCTCCAGGTGGGGGTGCCGGCGTGATCCTCTGGCAGACGCTCCGCTTCGCGGTCGGCGGCCTGGCCGCCAACAAGGTGCGCTCGGCGCTCACCATGCTGGGGGTGCTGATCGGCGTCGCCTCGGTGATCCTGCTGCTGGCCGTCGGCAACGGCTCCTCGCAGGCGGTGAAGGACTCCATCACCTCGCTCGGCACCAACTCGCTGACCGTCAGCGCCGGTTCGGCGGTCGGCGGCTCGCGGTCGGTGGCCTCGGTGAAGAAGCTGACGGTCGCCGACGCCAAGGCCCTGGCGAGCGGCGCCGACCCGTCGGCGGTCAGGTCCGTGGCGCCCGTCGTCACCACCAGCGGGACGGCGCTGTACGGGAACATCTCCTACAGCCCCGGCTCGATCGTCGGGACGTACCCGGCGTACTTCGAGACCGCCAACCAGAAGGTCGCGCGCGGCGAGTACTTCACCGACGACGACGTGCTCGGCTCCCGCAAGGTCGCGGTGCTCGGTGCCACCACGGCCAAGCAGCTGTTCGACACCGAGGACCCGGTCGGGAAGAAGATCGTCCTCGGCGGGACGCCGTTCACCGTGGTGGGCGTGCTCCAGGCCAAGGGCGGCAGCGGCTTCACCGACCCCGACGACGTGGTGATCGCACCGCTGCCGACCGTGCAGAACGCGTTCACCGGCTTCGGCCCGGTCAACCAGATCCTGGTGCAGGCGGCGTCCGCCGACACCACGACGGCGGCGCAGGCCGAGATCACCCGGGTGCTGCTCGGGACGCACGCGATCGCCGACCCGACCAAGGCCGACTTCCGGATCACCAACCAGGCGTCGCTGCTCACCGCCCGGGAGAGCACGACCAAGACGTTCACCGTGCTGCTCGGCGCGGTCGCGGCGATCTCGCTGCTGGTCGGCGGGATCGGGATCACCAACATCATGCTGGTGACGGTCACCGAGCGGACCCGGGAGATCGGCATCCGCAAGGCGCTGGGCGCACCGAGGGCCGTGATCCTCGGGCAGTTCCTCACCGAGTCGACCCTGCTGTCGGTGATCGGCGCGGGGCTGGGCGTGGCGGCGGGCATCGCCGGCTCGCACTTCAGCATCGTCGGCATCAAACCGGTGGTGATCCCCGAATCGGTGCTCGGCGCGTTCGCCATCGCCGTCGCCATCGGGCTGTTCTTCGGCAGCTACCCCGCCAACCGGGCCGCCACCCTGCGGCCGATCGACGCCCTCCGGCACGAGTAGGAGCAGTACGACGATGAACCAGGACGATCAGGTGACGCTGCTGTCCACGCCGCCGGACGCACGGGACGTCAGCGGCGAGCTGGCGGCACCGCCGCGACGGAAGCTGCCCTGGCTCAGCCTCGTGCTGGCGGGCGGCGTGATCGCCACGGGCGCCTTCGCGGGCGGGGTCTGGTACGAGAAGGGCCAGGCGCCGAGTGGGAAGTCCTCCTCGACCCGGGCCGCGGGTGCCGGGTCCTCCGCGGGCGGCTACGGGCAGAACGGCGGCCGCCGGGGCGGCCAGGGCCAGGGCGGCCAGGGCCAGGGTGGGCAGGGCCAGGGCGGGCAGCCCGGGTTCGCGCGCGGCACGGTCAAGGCCGTGGACGGCAACACCGTGTACCTGACGGACGCCAACGGCAACACCATCAAGGTGACGACGACGGACTCGACCAAGGTCCAGCTCAACAAGGAGGGCAAGACCGCCGACCTCCAGCCCGGCCAGAGCGTGACGGTCGTGGGGACGCCGGACTCCAACGGCGGCTACAACGCCAGCCAGCTCGTCGAGGGCTCCGCCGGCGGCTTCGGCGGCGGTGGCGGCTTCGGCGGGAACCGGAACGCGTCCGGCGGCTGACCCGGCACGGCCGGACGACCGCGAGGCCCTCGCCCTGCTCGGGGCGAGGGCCTCCGCGCGTTCAGCGCCGCTGGTCCGGGTCGTCGGGGCGGGGCATCTTCAGGGTGGCGATCACGCCCAGGCCACGGTGGCGATCGCGAGGGCGAGCAGCGCGAGGAGGATCGCGCCCACGAAGAACTTCACAGGTCCCGGTCCCGGTCCAGGTCGCGGAGCAGGTGGAGGAGGTTGAGCAGGGTGCTCACGGGTGCGTTGCCGAAGTCGACCAGGATGCGGCCGTCGAGGGTGGTCTCGGGGGTGGAGGCGGAGCCCCAGAGGAGGCCGTAGGGGATGCCGCGCCGGTGCAACTCACCCAGGAGCGCGGTGATCTGCGGTCTGGTGTAGTCGCGCATGCGGGGGTCGTCCGGGGCGACGGGGTCGCGGCTCACGAGGCGAAGTCCAGCTCGTACCAGACGCTCTTGCCGCGCTTCTGCGGGTCGACACCCCAGCGGTGGGTGAGGCCCTCGACGAGCTGGAGGCCCCGCCCGGTCTCGGCGAGGCCGGTCGGTGTGCGCTGGTGCGGGAGGGCGTCGGACTCGTCGGAGACCGAGACGTGGAGGGTGCAGCCGAGGATGGAGAAGAAGACGACGGGAGCGGTCGTGTCCCCGTAGCGCCAGGCGTTGACGATGAGTTCGGCGAGCGCGAGCTCGGCGTCGAAGATGGTCTCGGGGTCGCAGTTGCTGCGGGTGAGGGCGGCGCGGAGGGCCTGCTTGGAGAGGGTGAGCGAGGGCGTGTTACGGGTGCACACGGGAACCTCCGTGAGGCGGTGGTGGGAGGGAGGGGGAAGCCGTGAGCCAGGCCAGGTGGGGCTGGTTGCTCTTCGGCTTCGGGGCAGAGTGCGCCTACTGCCCCGGAAACGCGACGGACTGACGGACCGTCGGATCGAGCTGAGGATGACGATAGCGCAGCCCGCCACAGATTTGTGGCGGGCTGCGAGAAGTTACCTCTAACGTGGCATCGGCTCTGAGGCACACTGATCTCACGACCTGCAGAGAGGACGCCATGGCGCTTCGATCGAACCCAACTCTCCGCCAGCGGCGGCTGGGTGCCGAGCTGCGCAGGATGCGGGAGCAAGCCGGCCTCGGTGGCAGTCAGCTCGCCCGCGCGCTGGGCATCAATCCGGCCCACGTGACGCAGATGGAGAGCGGGAAGACCGGCATCAGCGTCGAACGCCTGCGCACGATCGCTGCGTTGTGCATGTGTGTCAACGAGCCCCTGATCGACGCACTGGCGGACATCATTACGGATCGGGACAAGGGCGGCTGGTGGGAGGAGTACCGAGGGCGCCTCTCACAGCACTTCCTGGAGATGGCTGAAATGGAGGGCCGTGCCCACGGGCTCTCGACCTACACCATGGCCTTTATCCCTGGGTTGCTGCAGACTGCTGCTTACGCTTCTGCAGTCTTCGCTCGGGGATTCCCGCTGCTGCCGCAGCATGAGGTCGACCTGAGAACCGCCTTCCGCCTGAAGCGGCAGACCGTGGTCCGGTCGGGAGGAACTCCGTATTCTGCCTACATCCACGAGGCAGCGCTGCGCATGCAGTTCGGCGGCCGTGAAGTACAGGCCGAGCAGCTTGGAAGCCTGATCGAGGACTCCGAACGGCCAACCATCTCGATCCGGGTAGTCCTGTTCGACGTGGATACCCTTCCGGTCAACCACGAGAATTTCACTTATGTCGAAGGCCCGATTCCTGAGCTCGACACAGCCCAGATGGATTCAGGCGTCGACAGCGTGCTCTACGATGCGCCGGCTCATACCGCCCAGTTCCGCTCCTTGCTCAAGCGGATCGGCTCGGCGGCGCTCTCGGAGGAGGACTCCCGGGAGTTCATTCGATCCCTCAAGAAGGATATGGAAAGAAAGCATGTCTGACTCTACCTGGCAGAAGTCAAGTTATTCGGCGGCTAACTCGGAATGTGTCGAAGTTCGTACGGTCAACGGGGTGATCGAACTCCGTGAGTCCGACGAGGGCGACGTCATCGTCGGCACCACGCCTCCCGAGTTCGCGGCGTTCCTCCGGGGTGCGAAGGCCGGCGAGTTCGACCACATGACCGCCAACGCCTAGCGAATCGTTCCGGCGGCCTCTTGCGACCCCGCAGACGCGGGGCGGTGCGGCGGGCGACGCGCACCGAGGGGGGGCGCGGGGGGGGGGCGCAGGGGATAAGCCCCCG
>NZ_JBEPAK010000324.1:0-6502 GCF_040298565.1 Kitasatospora sp. NPDC001539
CCGGCGGCGGGGTGCGAATTCGCCGCCGCTGCTACCACGCCGGAGGGCGTGTGCCGCACCCACGGGAGGCTCGGCGCCCGACGGGCCGGGACAGGGGACAATCGCCGCATGAGCAGTGCCGCGGTGGACAGCAGGTACGAACAGCTCGCCGAACGCCTCCCCGCGTCCTTGGACGCGCTGGCCGGACCGGTGAGCGGCACGGTGGAGCTACCGCTGCACCTCGCGTGGTCGGGACTGCGAGCCTTCGACCTCGACCGACCTCGGCTGCGGATGGGTCTGTACCGGATCGTCCTCACCGAAGGCATGCGCGAGGACCTCATCCGCTACCTGGACCCGGGTTTGCTGGTGGAGCAGTGGCCGGTCCTGCGGACGCTGGTCGGTCCGGCGGTCCGCAGCGTCTGGGAGTCGGCCTTCGGCGAGCTTGCAACTGCAGCTCAAGCCTGAACGAGTTTGGAGCGCCGCCGCCGGACCGCGATCCGGCGGCGCTCAGTTCTGTGGGCGTCGGCCGTACTCGGCGACCCAGCGCGAGCCGAGCAGCACGATGTCGGCAGTCTCGACCGGGCGGCCGGTGGCCTGGTCGTAGTAGGTGCGCTCGATCGCCATCACGGGCACGGCGGGTGCGACGCCGAGCGCCTGGGCCTCGGAACGGCTGGCCTGACGCGCCGAGACCCGTTCGACCGGCACGCCGACCTCGATCCCGATGAGGGCCATGCGGTCGGCGACGCCGATGCCGGCATGCGGACCGGCCTCGGGCAGGACGATCAGACTTCCACCGGTGATCGCCATGGGCTCCCAACTATCGGCGAGTTGGGCCGGATCGCCGTCAGCCAGGTAGACGTAGCTGGTGTGCATGACCGGGTCGCCGGGCTGGATCTCCAGCCGGGCTGCGATCCGGGCGTCGGCGGCGCGAGGCTGCGACTCGTGCCGCCAGGTGCCGACCACGCCCTGCCGGGCGAGGGTGGCCTCGGTAGGGGAGCCGTCGCCGGGCGCCACGCGCTGGCGCCGCACCAGAACCGCTGGTGACTCCTGGGACTTGACGTAGTAACCAGCGCCCGGGCGGGCGAGCACGAGCCCTTCCTCGATCAGCACGGCGTAGGCCCGCTGGACCACGCCGGTCGAGACGTTGTGCTCGCGCTGAAGCGCACTGATGGACGGCAGTCGATCGCCTGGCTGAAGCCGCCGGGAGCTGATGTGGCCGCGCAGGGCGTCCGCGACGTGCAGGTAAGAGGGTGTGTCGCTCACGCCTCGGCCTCCTCGCTCCGAATGGTGCGTTGTGGCAGACACCGTAACGCTCGTGGAGCTACTCTATCGATACGCTTTCACCATACCGATAGGGGAACGTCGGTGCAGATCAGCATGCGCACGAGCCTGTTCAAGGCGTCTCTCTGTCAGGCGGCCGGGGCTCCCGTGCGAATCGCCAAAGGGAAAGCGGGCCGCGTCCGGCTGTCGACGCCGCGCCGGCCGACACGTCGTCCACGCAGTGGACCGAGGTGCTCGACATCCTCCGGTCGGGCTGCGAGTGGGGCTCGACCGATGCCACGGGCGAGGTCATCGTCTGGGTGGAGCTGGAGGACTTCCACATGATCGACCTAGGGGCCTGGTCGTGACTGCCGCCGCTCGCCGGTCGGACTCGCTCGCCGGCATCGTGATCCGCTTCGACGTTGGCAAAGGCGGACGCTACATCAGCGCCGAATGTCAGCTGGACGCGCACTGGGCCTGCCCTGGCGGGGTCCGCGAGGTGTCCGGGGCCGTCGCTTTGGTGTGCCTGTGCATGGTGGCGGGTTGTGCCTGTGCCTGCCATCTTTCGGGGGGCGGGCAGTGATCCGGGTCGGTCGGCTCCGGCTAGGGCCGACCGACCCGGACTTCCTCACCAGCCGCGCTCGCGCCACTCGTTCAGGTGAGGGCGTTCGGCGCCGAGGGTGGTGTCGTTGCCGTGGCCGGGGTAGACCCAGGCCTCGTCGGGGAGGGCGTCGAAGATCTTCTCCTTGACGTCCCGGAAGAGGGTCCTGAAGGCCTCCGGGTCGCCCCAGGTGTTGCCGACGCCGCCCGGGAAGAGGCAGTCGCCGGTGAAGACGTGGGGGTGGCCCTGGGGGTCGTCGTAGATGAGCACGATCGCGCCCGGGGTGTGGCCGACGAGGTGGCGGACGGTCAGCTCGACGTCGCCGACCCGCAGCTTGGCGCCGTCCGCGAGCAGCAGCTCGGTGGGGACGTCGATGCCCTCGGCGTCGTGCTCGCCGGCGGCGGTGCGGGCTCCGGTGGTGGCGACCACCTCGGCCAGTGCGCCCCAGTGGTCGTGGTGCCGGTGGGTGGTGACGACCGTCTCCAGGTCGTCGCCGACGGTCTCCAGCAGCACCGGGGCGTCGGCGGCCGCGTCGATCAGCAGCTGCTCGTCGGTGGCGCGGCAGCGCAGCAGGTACGCGTTGTTGTCGTACGGGCCGACGGCCACCTTGGTGATGATCAGATGGGCCAGTTCCCGCACGTCCGGCGGCCCGCCGACCTTGACCGCTCCGTGGTACGTCATCCGTCCGCTCCTCGATCGACTGCAGGGTTCAGGATCATCCTCGCGCCGTCAGCCCATGGGGGGAAGCTGGGGGAGCGCGGCGTCGGGGGTGCGGCGCAGGTCCGCGCCGTCGGAGCGGCCGGAGAGCCAGGCGAGCAGGGCGCGGACGGGCCCCCGGACGGTCAGGGCGGGTTCGCCGGTGCCGATCAGGCCGCGGTCCCCGGTGTCCTCGGCGACGAGCTCGACGGCGGGCAGCCCGGTGCCGTGCAGTCGGAGGGCGAGCCGGCGGAACTCGGTGACGGCGAACTCCTCCGGCCAGTCGGCCGGGGTGTAGCCGGCGTCGAGGTCGACCAGGTGGTACTCGAGCTCGCCGAGGCGCTTCCAGGGGAGTTCGCAGGCCGGGAAGACGGCGCCGGAGCGGTGGTGCACCTCGGCCGCCCAGTGCTCGGGGGCCATTGCGGCGGCGGCCGCGGCGAAGCGCTGGTGGGACTCGCGCAGGTCGGCGAGCTGGGCGTCCAGGGGGCGGCCGGCGCCGTCCTCGATGCCCTGGTCGCGGGCCTGCTCGCTGGGGTACTGGGGGATGTCGGTGCCGGTGCGGGCGCCGGTGAGCAGGTTGACCAGGGAGTCGGCGTTGCGGGCGAGGTGGGCCAGCACGTGGCCGCGGGTCCAGCCGGGGAGCGCGGAGGGCTCGGCGACGGCGTCCGGCTTCAGTTCGGAGACGGTGTCCAGCAGGCGCCGGGTGCCGGCCTCGACCAGGTCGAGGTGCTCGGCGGCTAGAGCGGCGGCGGAGTGCGGGTCGGTCATCGAATCTGCCTTCTGTGCGGGGCGGTGCGTTGCCCGGAGCGGGCTCCGCTCGTTGACCAGGTGACGCTATCGCCGAACCCCCGCTCTGAGCAGGGCCTTTTTCGGTCCGAGTACGGACGGTCCGGGTGGCGCTCTCACTCGTTCGGGTGGACTCCGCTGGACGAAGTCGATATTCGAACGTCTGAGCTATAGGCTGGCTGCCGCATCCTGGAAGAAGAACACCTCACACCGCAAGCCCTCTCGCCCCGGAGAAAGGCGCCAGAAGCAGTGGCCGACCGCCTCATCGTCCGCGGTGCTCGCGAGCACAACCTCAAGAACGTCTCGCTCGACCTGCCCCGCGACTCCCTCATCGTCTTCACGGGCCTCTCCGGCTCCGGCAAGTCCTCGCTCGCCTTCGACACGATCTTCGCCGAGGGCCAGCGCCGCTACGTCGAGTCGCTGTCGTCCTACGCACGCCAGTTCCTCGGGCAGATGGACAAGCCCGACGTCGACTTCATCGAAGGCCTCTCCCCGGCCGTCTCGATCGACCAGAAGTCCACCAACCGCAACCCCCGCTCGACCGTCGGCACCATCACCGAGGTCTACGACTACCTGCGCCTGCTGTTCGCCCGGATCGGCAAGCCGCACTGCCCGCACTGCGGGCGCCCGATCGCCAAGCAGTCGCCGCAGGCGATCGTGGACAAGGTGCTGGAGCTCGCCGAGGGCACCCGTTTCCAGGTGCTCAGCCCCGTGGTGCGCGAGCGCAAGGGCGAGTTCGTCGACCTCTTCGCCGACCTCCAGTCCAAGGGCTACTCCCGGGCCCGGGTGGACGGCGAGACGATCCAGCTCGCCGAGCCGCCGAAGCTGAAGAAGCAGGAGAAGCACACCGTCGAGGTGGTCATCGACCGCCTGACCGTCAAGGAGAGCGCCAAGCGGCGGCTCACCGACTCGGTGGAGACGGCCCTGCGGCTGTCCGGCGGCATGGTGGTGCTCGACTTCGTCGACCTCCCGGAGGGCGATCCGGAGCGCGAGCGGATGTACTCCGAGCACCTCTACTGCCCGTACGACGACGTGTCGTTCGAGGAGCTCGAGCCGCGCTCGTTCTCCTTCAACTCGCCGTTCGGCGCCTGCCCGGACTGCTCGGGCCTGGGCAACCGGATGGAGGTCGACCCGGAGCTGGTCGTGCCGGACCCGGAGCGCTCGCTGGACGAGGGCGCGATCCACCCCTGGTCGGCCGGGCACGCCAAGGAGTACTTCCAGCGCCTGATCGACGCGCTCGCCGAGGAGCTCGGCTTCCGCACCGACATCCCCTGGGCCGGGCTGCCCGCCCGCGCCAAGAAGGCGCTGATGTACGGGCACAAGCACCAGGTGCAGGTCCGCTACCGCAACCGCTTCGGCCGCGAGCGCTCCTACAGCACCGGTTTCGAGGGCGCGGTGCCGTTCATCCAGCGCCGGCACACCGAGGCGGAGAGCGACAGCAGCCGCGAGCGCTTCGAGGGCTACATGCGCGAGGTGCCCTGCCCGACGTGCCAGGGGACCAGGCTCAAGCCGGTGGTCCTCGCGGTCACCGTCGAGGGCAGGTCGATCGCCGACGTCTCCTCGATGTCGATCAGCGACTGCGCCGAGTTCCTGGGCGCGATGAAGCTGAACGACCGGGACAAGCAGATCGCCGAGCGGGTCCTCAAGGAGGTCAACGAGCGGCTGCGCTTCCTGGTCGACGTCGGCCTGGACTACCTCTCGCTGGACCGCGCGGCCGGCACCCTGTCCGGCGGCGAGGCCCAGCGCATCCGGCTGGCCACCCAGATCGGCTCCGGCCTGGTCGGCGTGCTGTACGTGCTGGACGAGCCGTCCATCGGCCTGCACCAGCGGGACAACCACCGGCTGATCGAGACGCTGGTGCGGCTGCGCGACATCGGCAACACCCTGATCGTGGTCGAGCACGACGAGGACACCATCAAGACCGCGGACTGGGTGGTGGACATCGGGCCGGGCGCCGGCGAGCACGGCGGCAAGGTGGTGCACTCCGGTTCGCTGAAGCAGCTGCTCGGCAACAAGGAGTCGCTGACCGGGCAGTACCTCTCCGGCAAGCGGTCCATCCCGATCCCGGCCGCCCGGCGCGACCGGGACAAGAAGCGCCAGCTGACCGTCCACGGCGCCCGCGAGCACAACCTCAAGGACGTCACGGTCGGTTTCCCGCTCGGCACCCTGACCGCGATCACCGGTGTCTCCGGCTCCGGCAAGTCGACGCTGGTCAACGACATCCTCTACACCCACCTCGCCCGGGAGCTGAACGGCGCCCGCAGCGTGCCGGGCCGGCACACCCGGATCACCGGCACCGACCTGGTGGACAAGGTGGTCCACGTCGACCAGTCGCCGATCGGCCGCACCCCGCGGTCCAACCCGGCCACCTACACCGGGGTGTTCGACCACGTCCGCCGGCTCTTCGCGGAGACGCAGGAGGCCAAGGTCCGCGGCTACCTGCCCGGCCGGTTCTCCTTCAACGTCAAGGGCGGCCGCTGCGAGAACTGCACCGGCGACGGCACCATCAAGATCGAGATGAACTTCCTGCCGGACGTCTACGTGCCGTGCGAGGTCTGCCACGGCGCCCGGTACAACCGGGAGACGCTGGAGGTCCACTACAAGGGCAAGTCCATCGCCGAGGTGCTGGACATGCCGATCGAGGAGGCCCTGTCCTTCTTCGAGGCCGTCCCGGCGATCGCCCGCCACCTCAGGACGCTCAACGACGTCGGCCTCGGCTACGTCCGGCTCGGGCAGTCCGCGCCGACGCTCTCCGGCGGCGAGGCGCAGCGCGTCAAGCTCGCCTCGGAGCTGCAGAAGCGCTCCACCGGGCGGACGGTCTACGTGCTGGACGAGCCCACCACCGGTCTGCACTTCGAGGACATCAGCAAGCTGATCAAGGTGCTCAGCGGGCTGGTCGACAAGGGGAACACCGTGATCGTCATCGAGCACAACCTCGATGTGATCAAGACGGCCGACTGGGTCGTCGACATGGGCCCCGAGGGCGGCTCCGGCGGCGGCACGGTGGTCGCCGAGGGCACCCCGGAGCAGATCGCGGCCGTCGCGGAGAGCCACACCGGCAAGTTCCTGCGGGACATCCTGCCGGGCGACTTCGCGGACGCCCCGGTCGCCGCCCCCGCCAAGAAGGCGCCGCGCAAGCGGGCCGCCGCGAAGAAGTAGTCCGCACCGCGCCCCGCCGCC
>NZ_JBEPAK010000325.1:0-6450 GCF_040298565.1 Kitasatospora sp. NPDC001539
GGTCCTCCAACAGACGTGGTGGGGCAGGACGTTGGGGAGATCGGGCGCGGGTCGGGGCGTCGGCGGCCGTGTGGGGTCGGCCGGGCGGGCCCCGGACCGGCGACAGTGCCGTCGACACGAGGAGTGCAGAGCCGTGATCGCAGCCTTTTCGGTGACCCCGCTGGGGATCGGCGAGGACGTGGGGGAGGCGGTGGCCGCCGCCGTCCGGGTGGTCCGCGCGAGCGGACTGCCCAACCGGACGGACGCCATGTTCACCAGCGTCGAGGGGGAGTGGGACGAGGTGATGCCGGTGATCCGGGAGGCGATCGAGGCGGTGAAGGCCTACAGCGGCCGGGTGAGCACGGTCATCAAGATCGACGACCGGGCCGGGGTCACCGACGGCCTCACCGCCAAGGTCGCCTCGGTCGAACGCCATCTGGCCGAGGGCTGACCCTCAGCCCCGGGAGGTCGGCTGGGCGACCGGTTCGGCCGCCCGGGCCCGCGGCGTGCGGGCGGTGAGGAGCCGGTCCAGGGCGTACGGGCCGGAGCCCAGCACGGCGATGGCCAGGAAGGCCCAGCAGAACAGGACGGACGGTTCGCCCCCGTTCTGCAGCGGCAGCAGCGCGTGCTCCTGGTGGACGGTGAAGTAGGCGTACGCCATCGAGCCGGAGCAGAGCAGGGCGGCCGACCTGGTGCCGGCGCCGAGCAGCACCAGGGCGCCGCCGACCAGCTGGATCAGCGCGGCCCACCAGCCGGGCCACTCGCCGAGCGGGATGGTGCCGCCGCCCTTGGCGCCGCCGAACACGCCGAAGAGTGAGGCGGCGCCGTGGCAGGTGAAGAGCAGGCCGACGACGGCCCGGAAGGCCGCCAGGACGTAGGGACGGGCGGCCTCGGCCGCCTGACGGGGTGTCGCGGGGAACGGTGCGGACATGCGGCAACGCCTCTTGTGGGGGAGGAGGGGCAAGGGCCGGTAAGGCTAGGGTTCCCCCGGGCGGCTGGACAACGCTCCGTCAGGCATCTGTCAACAAGTGGCCAGCCACCTTTCTTGACCGTTCGGTCTCATGACGGCTAGCGTTCCCGTCATGGCGCGAACGAAGGAATTCGACCCGGACGCGGCGCTGCAGGCGGCCCTGGAGCTGTTCTGGCGGCGCGGCTACGAGGCCACCTCGATGGCCGACCTGGTCGAGGGGCTCGGCATCGCCCGGGCCAGCATCTACGCCACCTTCGGCAGCAAGCGCGAGCTGTACCTGCGGGCGCTGGAACGCTACGGCGAGCAGCAGGACCCGGCCCGGCTGAACGACCTGTCCCAGCCCGGTCCGGTGCTGCCGGCCGTCCGTGCCCTCGTCCGCGAGTACGCGGCGGCGGGGGAGGAGGACCGCAAGCGGGGCTGTTTCATCACCAACACGGCGGTGGAGCTCGCCCCGCACGATCCGGCGGCCGCGCGCAGGGTCGAGGCCAGCCTCGACCGCCTGGAGACCGCGCTGACCGGGGCCCTGCTGCGGGCCCGCGCCCAGGGCGAACTGCCCGCCGACCGGGAGCCGCGGGCGCTGGCCCGGATGCTGGTCGTGCTGCTGCAGGGGATCCGGGTGGTCGGCAAGGCCGCCGACAGCGGGACGCGGGCGCGGGACGCCGCCGAACAGGCGCTGGCCCTGCTGGACTGACGCCCGGCCGGTCCGGCGGGCGGGCCCCCGGCGCCGCCGTGCGGCACCGTCGGGTCGATCGGTCCTTTGCTGCCCCAATTCTGAACCGAACGGTCTTTATAGATCGTCGGAAGGGAAGGGGGCTTCCGTGGCCGTCCCCACGGCGGGCGGTCCGGCTTCGCGCTGTGCACCGCGCTCGCGGTCGCCGCCCTGCCCCGAACCACCCTCGCGCCACCGGAACACAGCACTCGAACCGAGGAGTTCACACCATGACCACGCGTTTCGCCGACAAGTCCGTCCTGGTCACCGGCGGCGGCAGCGGTATCGGGCGGGGCATCGCCCTCGCCTTCGCCCAGGAGGGCGCCCGGGTCGCGGTCGCCGGGCGCAGCGCGGGACCGCTGGCCGAGACCGTCGAGCTGATCGAGCGGGCCGGCGGCAAGGCGGTCGCACTGACCGGCGACGTGACGGACGGTCAGGACGCGGCCCGCCTGGTCCGGGAGACCGTCGAGCTGTTCGGCGGCCTCGACGTCGCCGTCAACAACGCCGGAGTCCTCGGCGCGCTCGGCCCGGTCGCCGAGATCGACGAGACGGACTTCCGGCGGGTGTTCGAGGTCAACGTCACCGGCACCCTGCTCGCGATGAAGCACCAGATCGGCCACATGCGGGCGCACGGCGGGGGCGCGATCGTCAACGTCTCCTCCAGCCTCGGTTTCCACAAGCGGATCGAGGGTGCCGCCGCCTACGCCGCCAGCAAGGCCGCCGTCACCGCGCTCACCCGCGCCGCCGCCCGCGACCACATCGGCGAGGGCGTGCGGATCAACACCGTCAGCCCCGGCCCGGTGGACACCCGGATGTCCAGCCGGCCCGGCGAGGACGCCGAGGCCAAGACCGCGAGGATGAAGGCCGAGGTCCCGCTCGGGCGGGCCGGCGCGGTGGCGGAGGTCGCCGCCGCCGTGCTGTACCTCGCCTCGCCGGAGGCCGGTTTCACCGTCGGCGCCGACCTGGTCCTCGACGGCGGGATCACCGCCTGAGTCGGGCATGGCCCCAACGGCCCCGGCCAGAGGGGCCGTTGGGGCCACCTCACGCCCCGCCGTCCGGTGCCGCCGTGCACCCGCGGTCGTCGGACACGTCCCCCGAGCGGGACCGGCCGAATCTGACGCGAACGCGTAAGTCCGCGGACACCCGCCGATCACCACGGGGTTCCCGCGCCGTCGTTCGGGCAGGACACCGTTTCGGCCGGAACCGACACACGAAAGGCGGACGCGCACCCCATGCCGACCGCACCCCGCACCGCGCCCCCGCCGGGACGGCGCCGACGACCGCACCAGGGAGGGCGCTGGAGCGAGCACGGGCTCGCCTGGGCCTTCCTCCTGCCCTCCCTGGTGGTGTTCGCCCTCTTCATCGGCTACCCCCTGGGCCGCACCGTCTACCTGAGCGGGCACGCCAACGACCTCTTCGGCGCGCCCTCCCGCTACGTCGGGCTCAGGCACTACACCGACCTCCTCGGCTCGGCCGACTTCGGCCGGACGCTGGTCACCACGGCGCTGTTCACGCTGCTCACCGTGGTGCCCGGAGTGCTCGGGGCGCTCGTGCTGGTGCTGCTGATGGAGACCCGGATCCGCGGCGTACGGCTGCTCCGCTCCGCCTTCGCGCTGCCCTTCGCCTTCTCGGTGGCCAGCGCCTCGGTGGTCTTCGCGGTGTTCTTCAACCCCGCCAGCGGCGTGCTCAACGGCCTGCTCTCGCACCTCGGGCTCGGCCCCGTCGGCTGGCTCACCGACTCCCGCTACGCGCTGGTCTCGGTGGCCGTCACCACGGTCTGGATGAACCTCGGCTACAACGTGCTGGTGCTCTCCGCCGGGATCGGCTCGATCCCGGGCGAGGTCGTCGAGGCCGCCCGCATCGACGGCGCCTCCGGACTGCGGCTGGCCCGGTCGATCACCGTTCCGATGCTCGGCCCGAACCTCTTCTTCCTGACCGTGGTCTCCACCGTCCACGCACTGCAGAGTTTCGGCCAGATCCACATCCTCACCAAGGGCGGCCCGGACGGCTCCACCCGGACCCTCGTCTACTCCGTCTACGAGAAGGCCTTCGCCTACAACTCCAGCGACTTCGGCACGGCCAGCGCCCAGGCCGTGGTGCTGCTCGTGGTCGTCCTCGCCTGCACGGCCGTCCAGTTCGGCGTCCTGGAGCGGAAGGTGCACTACGCATGACCACCATCGCCACCTCGCCCGGCAGCGAGCCCGGCACCGAGCCCGGCGAGGAGCCCGGCGCCGACGCGGCCCGTCCCCGCCCCCGCGCGGGCGCCCGCCTGACCGCCGGCCGCTCCCCGCGCGACCTGCTCGGCCGCGCCGCCGTCTACCTGCTGCTCGCCGCCGCCGTCGTCACCGTGGCCTTCCCGGTCTACTACGCGGTCGTCGGCGCCTTCATGGATCCGGCCGAACTCTCGTCCTACCCGCCCGCGTTGGTGCCGCACTCGATCACCGGCCGGAACTTCTCCGGCGCCGTGGACACCATCCCGCTGGTCCGGCAGTACGCCAACTCGGCGATCACGGCCACCGCCATCACGCTCGCCCAGCTGGTCACCTCGATCCTGGCCGCGTACGCCTTCGTCTTCCTGCCGCTGAAGGCGCGGGCCGCGGTGTTCGGGGTGTTCCTGGCGACGCTGATGGTCCCGTGGGAGGCCATCATCATCCCCAACTACCTGACGCTGTCGGACTGGGGCCTCGGCAACACCTACTTCGGCCTGGTGCTGCCCTTCCTCGCCTCCGGGTTCGGCACCTTCATGCTGCGCCAGTCCTTCCGCCAGCTGCCCGGCGAACTGCGCGACGCCGCCCGGATCGACGGTGCCGGGCACTGGCGCTTCCTGTGGCGGATCGTCGTGCCGCTGAACAAGCCGGCGCTGGCCGCGCTGTCGGTCTACGTCTTCCTGTCCGCCTGGAACCAGTACTTCTGGCCGCTCATCATCACCCGCACGGCGGACATGCAGACCCTGCAGATCGGCCTCACCTCGCTGCGGGACTCCGAGATGGCCGACCCGGGCCTGATCCTGGCCGGGGTCGTGCTCTCCCTGCTGCCCACCCTCGCCCTGGTGGTGTTCGGCCAGCGCTTCATCGTCCGCGGCCTCACCGCGGGTGCCGTCCGTTGACCCGCCCGCCGTTGACCCGACGCGCCGTTGATCCGCGGCGCCGTTGACCCGCCCCGCAGCTGACCGGCCGCGCCGTTGATCCCCCGGGCGCCGTTGACCCGCCCCCCGAGTCGTCCTCCGCTGGACCGTCCGTCCCGCTACCGGAAAGAGAGAACCCTCGTGAACAAGAGTGCCCGCGCGCTCGCGGCCCTGCTGGTGGCCGGCCTGTCCCTGACCGCCTGCAGCTCCTCCGGCTCCGGGTCCGGCCCGGGCGGGTCCTCCGACGCCGCCGCCCCGGGCGCCCAGGCGCTCGACCAGGCCCAGGGCGTCACCACCGTCGAGTTCTGGCACTCGATGACCGGCAAGAACGCCGACGTGCTGAACGGGCTGGTCAGCCGGTTCAACGCGGCCCACCAGGGCAAGATCGAGGTCAAGGCCCAGTTCCAGGGCAAGTACGACGAGCTGGTCGCCAAGTACAAGGCCGCGGTGCAGCAGAAGGGCACTCCCGCCCTGGTGCAGGTCTACGACATCGGCACCCGCTTCATGATCGACTCCAGGCAGACCGTCCCCGCCCAGGCCTTCGCGGACAAGGACGGCTACGCGCTGGACGACCTGGACCCCAACATCCGCAACTACTACTCGGTCGGCGGCAAGCTGGTCTCGATGCCGTTCAACTCCTCGATGCCGCTGCTGTACCTGAACACCGACGCCTTCAAGGAGGCCGGTCTCGACCCGGCGCAGCCGCCCCGGGACCTCGCCGAACTGGCCGAGGCGGCCAAGAAGCTGACCAAGAAGGACGCCGACGGCAAGACCGTCCGCTACGGCTTCGGCGCCGCGATCTACGGCTGGTTCGTCGAGCAGCTGCTCGCCGAGTCCGGCACGATGTACTGCGACAACGACAACGGCCGGGGCGGCAAGGCCGGCAAGGTCGTGTTCGACTCCGCCCAGGGCGCGCAGATCGTCCAGTGGTGGGCCGACCTCGTCAAGGGCGGGTACGCGGCCAACACCGGCCGGGTCACCGACGACGCCCAGGCCGCCTTCAAGGCCGGCACGGTCGCCATGCACCTGGAGTCCACCGGCGTGCTGCGCGGCTACACCGAGGCCGCGAAGTTCGGCGTCGGCACCGCGGCGTTCCCCAAGGTCACCGCCGCCGACCAGGGCGGCCCGGTGATCGGCGGCGCCTCGCTGTGGATCAGCGGCCCCGGCCACTCGGACGCCGAGAAGCGCGCCGCCTGGGAGTTCGAGAAGTTCCTCACCGCCCCCGAGCAGCAGGCCGCCTGGCACACCGGCACCGGCTACTTCCCGGTCAACCGGAAGTCCCTGGACGACCCGAAGGACAAGGAGTGGGTGGCCGCGTACCCGCAGTTCCGGACCGCGATCGACCAGTTGAAGGCGACCAAGCCCACCCCGGCCACCGCGGGCTGCCTGCTCGGCGTGATGCCGCAGGCCCGCAAGGGCGTGGAGACCGCCATCGAGCAGACCATCGCCGGCAGCAAGACCGCCCAGCAGGCGCTCGCGGACGCGGCCAAGGAGCTCCAGCCCGCCATCGAGAGCTACAACAGCTCGGTCGGCTGACCGGTTCGACCGGGCAGAAGCGGGCGCCCCCCCCCCGGACGCTTACCCCTTCCCGGGGCCGCGCGCCACCATCGGAGAGCTCCTGGCCGACCTCCGGCAGGAAGCATGCCGCCGCCAGCACGTCCACGGAGA
>NZ_JBEPAK010000326.1:0-6435 GCF_040298565.1 Kitasatospora sp. NPDC001539
TCAGCGGGCCGTCGACGCCGCCAAGCCCGGCGACACCGTCGAGCTGCTCCCCGGCCGGCGCAGCGGCGTCAACGCTGGGTGGGCAGCCCCGTGGTGACCTCGTTCGGGATCGCCCCGCCGAAGCGCCGGTCGCGCATCGCGAACTGCTCGCAGGCGCGCCACAGGTCGCGGCGGTCGAAGTCCGGCCAGAGCACGTCCTGGAACACCAGCTCGGCGTAAGCAGACTGCCAGAGCAGGAAGTTGGAGGTGCGCTGCTCGCCGCTGGGGCGCAGGAAGAGGTCCACGTCCGGCATGTCCGGGTGGTACATGTACCGGGCCAGGGTCTTCTCGTTGACCTTCTTCGGGTCCAGCCTGCCGGCCGCGACGTCCTGGGCGATCGCCTGCGCCGCGTCCGCCAGCTCGGCCCGGCCACCGTAGTTGACGCACATGTAGAGCGTCACCGCGTCGTTGCCCTTGGTCTGCTCCTCGGCGACCTGCAGTTCCTGCACGACGCTCTTCCAGAGCTTGGGCATCCGGCCCGCCCAGCGGATCCGCACGCCCATCGCGTCCATCTCGTCGCGGCGGCGGCGGATGACGTCCCGGTTGAAGTTCATCAGGAACTTCACCTCGTCGGGCGAGCGCTTCCAGTTCTCGGTGGAGAACGCGTACAGCGAGATGTTCTTGACGCCGAGCTCGATCGCCCCCCTGAGGACGTCGAGCACGACGGACTCGCCGACCTTGTGGCCCTCGGTGCGCGGCAGTCCGCGCTCCTTGGCCCAACGGCCGTTGCCGTCCATCACGATGGCGACGTGGTTGGGCACCAGCTCGCCGGGGAGTTTCGGGGGCCGTGCGCCGCTGGGGTGCGGGGCCGGGGGAACGTACTCCCGTTGCTTGCCACCGCCGAAGAGCCGTCGCGCTGCCATGTGCTCACTTCTCCACGTATCTCATCGAGCGGATGCCCCGCTCCAGGTGCCACTGCAGATAGGCCGCGACCAGGCCGCTGCCCTCCCGCCAGTACCGCGGCTCACAGGCGTCGGCCGTCGGCCAGTCCCCCGACAGCAGCGCCCCGAGCAGTACCAGTGTCTCAGGGGAGGGTACGGCACATCCGGGCACTCGGCAGTCCGCGCAGAGCACCCCGCCCGCCGGGAGGGAGAAGAAACGGTTCGGCCCCTCCAGGCCGCACTTGGCGCAGTCCGTGAAGCTCGCGCCGTAGCCGTTCACCGCGAGCGAGCGCAGCAGGAAGGCGTCCAGCACCAGGTGCGACTCGTGCAGCCCGGCCGCCAGCGTGCGCAGGCCGCCCACCAGCAGCAGGTACTGCTGCACGGCCGGCTCGCCCTCGTTCTCGGCGAAGCGCTCGGCGGTCTCCAGCATCGCCGTACCGGCGGTGTAGCGGCCGTAGTCGGTGACGATCGAACCGCCGTACGGGGCGATGGTCTCCACCTGGGTGCACAGCGGCAGACCGCGCCCGACCAGCTCGCTCCCCCGGCTGAAGAACTGCACGTCCACGTGGGAGAACGGTTCCAGGCGGGCGCCGAACTTGGACTTGGTCTTGCGCACCCCGCGCGCCACCGCCCGCACTTTGCCGTGCTGGCGGGTCAGCAGGGTGATGATCCGATCGGCCTCGCCGAGCTTCTGCGCCCGCAACACGACGCCGTCGTCCCGGAAAAGACTCATGGGGTCCATTCTCCCCCAGTCGCGGGGGCCGCCGGTCTCCCCCGCTCGCCGGGGCCGGACGCAGCGCCCGGTGCCGGGCAGCCGTGTTGCCCGCACCGGGGCCGTGGGGGAGGACCACTGCGGTGCGGGTCACGGCGGGCCCGGGTGGGGGGCGCCACCCGGCCGGGGGCCGGGGGGCGGGGTCGGGCCCGTTTGTGGGGGATTCGGAAAGCCTTCTCGGCGGGGGCCGGCAGGCGCGGCGGGTGCCCGGGGCGCTACAGGTTCTCGTACGGCGCCCGGGTCGCCGCCTCCAGCAGCGCGGTGACCCGGGACTGCGGCAGGTCCAGGCAGCGTCCGACCGCGGCCAGCGCCTCGCGCTCCTGCGGCAGGTACCGCCCGTCGGCCAGGGCGATCGCGGCGCCCTGCAGCAGCAGGCGCTCCCGGCCCTCGCGGGCCAGGTGCGGGGCGAGCGGTTCGAGCACCGCGTGCAGTTCCACGGTGAGGCCGCCGGCCATGCCGTGGGCGTCGTGGAGCTCGCCGCCGAGCCCGGACAGCGCGGCGAGCGCGGCCAGCACCTGGGCCTCGCCGCAGTCCTCGAAGCCGGCCTCGCGCACCGTGGCGCAGGCCGCCTCGCGGGCCGCCCGGTGGGCGGTGCCGCCGGCCGCGAGCAGGGCCAGCGCGACGGTGTACTGGCCGTCCCGCAGCATGCCGCCGAGGCGGACACTGGTCGGCTGCTCGAGGGCCTCGACGCCGTACCGGCCGTGGCAGCCGGTGCACTGCACGCTGCCGATCACCGGTCCGAGCGGGAGCACCGGGGCGCCGAGGAGCCTCAGCCACCGCCGGCCGTGCTGGCGGCGGTAGTTGCGGTCCCCGCCGCAGCCGGGGCAGAAGAAGTCACCGAGAACGTCAGTCCGCCACCGCGGGCGAACACCCCACAACCTGGTCACGGCGCCACTCCCCAGACATGGCAGGCGGCCTGCACAACTATGGGCAGGTCACGCGACCGGACACCGAGGCCGTCCCACCGACCCGGCTTTCCGGTGGATCGATGTTGCCATGGTTACCGGCACGTGTCAGTACCTCGAACGGCTCGGGATCCGAAAAAATGTGGCGCAGGCCACAGCGGGGGGCGCGGACGGCGAAGGGCCGCCCCGCGGGACGGCCCTTCGGGTACCACCCGTACGAATTAACCGCGCTGCGAGCGGTTGACAGCGCTGATCATCGCCTTCAGCGAGGCCAGCACGGTGTTGCCGTCGATGCCCACGCCCCACAGCACCTTGCCGTCCACCGCGCACTCCACGTACGCGGCCGCCTGGGCGTCGCCGCCCTCGCTCAGGGCGTGCTCGGCGTAGTCCAGCACGCGGACGTCCACGCCGATCCGCGCCAGCGCGTCCGCGAAGGCCGAGACCGGGCCGTTGCCGGTGCCGTTCAGCGTCACCGTCACGCCGTCCACCACGGCCTCGGCGGTCAGCGCGTCCCGGCCGTCCTCGGTGGTCAGGGTGCGCGAGCCGGTCAGCGACAGCCGGCCCCACGGGTTGGCCGGGGTGGGCAGGTACTCGTCCTCGAAGACCCGCCAGATCTCGGCCGGGGTGACCTCGCCGCCCTCGGCGTCGGTCTTGGCCTGGATGATCCGGGAGAACTCGATCTGCATCCGGCGCGGCAGGTCCAGCTTGTGGTCGTTCTTCAGGACGTACGCCACGCCGCCCTTGCCGGACTGGCTGTTGACCCGGATGACCGCCTCGTAGGTGCGGCCGACGTCCTTCGGGTCGATCGGCAGGTACGGCACGCCCCAGGTGTGCTCCTCCACCGGCACCCCGGCCGCCTTCGCGTCGGCCTCCAGGGCGTCGAAGCCCTTCTTGATGGCGTCCTGGTGCGAGCCGGAGAAGGAGGTGTACACCAGGTCGCCGGCGTACGGGTGGCGCGGGTGCACCTCCATCTGGTTGCAGTACTCGGCGGTGCGGCGCACCTCGTCGATGTCGGAGAAGTCGATCTGCGGGTCGATGCCCTGCGAGAACAGGTTCATCCCCAGCGTCACCAGGTCGACGTTGCCGGTCCGCTCGCCCTGCCCGAACAGGCACCCCTCGATCCGGTCCGCGCCGGCCATGTAGGCCAGCTCGGCGGAGGCCACGGCCGTGCCGCGGTCGTTGTGCGGGTGCACGGACAGGCAGACGAACTCCCGGCGGGACAGGTGGCGCGACATCCACTCGAACTGGTCGGCCTGGACGTTCGGGGTGGCCCGCTCGATGGTGGCCGGCAGGTTCAGGATGATCTCGCGGCCCTCGCCGGGCTGCCAGACGTCCATCACCGCCTCGCAGACCTCCAGCGCGAAGTCCAGCTCGGTGTCGACGAAGATCTCCGGCGAGTACTGGTAGCCGAAGACGGTGTCCTCGCCCAGCAGCTTCTCCGCGTACTCCATCACCAGCCGGGTGCCGTCGACGGCGATCGCCTTGGTGGCCGCCTTGTCGTTGCGGAACACCACCCGGCGGAACAGCGGCGCGGTCGCGTTGTACAGGTGGACGGTCGCCCGCGGGGCGCCCACCAGCGACTCCACGGTCTTCTCGATCAGTTCCTCGCGGGCCTGGGTCAGCACCGAGATGGTGACGTCCTCCGGGATCGCCCCCTCCTCGATCAGCGAGCGCACGAAGGCGTGGTCGGTGGCGCCGGAGGACGGGAAGCCGACCTCGATCTCCTTGAAGCCCATCCGCACCAGCAGGTCGAACATCTTGCGCTTGCGGGCCGGGGACATCGGGTCGATCAGCGCCTGGTTGCCGTCCCGCAGGTCGGTCGAGAGCCAGCGCGGCGCCTTGGTGATGACCTTCTCCGGCCAGGTGCGGTCCGGCAGGTCGACGGTGCCGAACGGCAGGTAGCGCCCGTACCGCATGCCCGAGGGCTGCTGGCGGACGGTGGAGGCGGTGATCGGGGTGGGCCGGTCGACGAAGGCGCGAGCGGCGGGGACGGACGCGGCGGAGGTCTGCTCGGTCATGGAGAAAACTCTCGGCTTCCTGTGGGTGCGTGGTGCGGGCGGGTCGGGAGGGATCAACACCGACTGGCCGGCCTCTGCTGCCGCTCGCGATGCGCCGTCGCACCACCGAATTCCGCGCACAGCTCGTTCCCCGCGGCGAGGGAGCCGGCCCTGTGGACTACAGGCCCTCGACGCGGCAGCTAAGAAGAAGCAGCCCGTTGCGCATGATGCCCCAGCGTAACCCAGCGCCGCGCGCCCCCGAAGTGATCCGGGCTTCCGTTCCACCCCTTGAGACGGCGGCTGGTCACGTCCGAGCTAGTGACAAAGAGTCATCGAAGCGTCACTCTGGGCCACATGAACGAATCGGTACCGGTCTGCGCGATCGTCCCGCCGTACGTCCTGGACCGCCTCGCCGAGGCCGGTCACGAACCCGCCGTCCGCTCCCTCGCCCTCGACGCCGCGCACCGCGCGGCCCGCCTGGCCCCTCCCCCGCCCGCCGCCTCGCACCCGGACCTCCACCGGGTGATCGCGGACTGCGGCCACAGCGAGCGGCTGCCCGGCCGCACCGCCCGCACCGAGGGCCGGGCCCCGGTCGGCGACACCTCCGTCAACCACGCCTACGACGGCCTCGGCGACACCTTCGCGCTGTACGCCGACGTCTTCGGCCGCGACTCGATCGACGGCCGCGGGCTGCGCCTGGACGCCAGCGTGCACTACGGCCACGACTACGACAACGCCTTCTGGAACGGCCGGCGGATGGTCTTCGGCGACGGCGACGGCGAGGTCTTCGGCGACTTCACCGCCTGCGTCGACGTCATCGGCCACGAACTCACGCACGGCGTCACCCAGTTCACCGCCAACCTGGAGTACCGGGACCAGCCCGGCGCGCTCAACGAGTCGGTCTCCGACGTCTTCGGTTCGCTGGTCAAGCAGTACGTGCTGCACCAGGACGCCGCTGACGCCGACTGGTTGATCGGCGCCGGACTGCTCGCCCCCGGCATCCAGGGCGTGGCGCTGCGCTCGCTGAAGGCGCCCGGCACCGCCTACGACGACCCGCGGCTCGGCAAGGACATGCAGCCCGCGCACATGCGGGACTACGTGCGGACCTCGGAGGACAACGGCGGCGTGCACATCAACTCCGGCATCCCCAACCACGCGTTCTACCTGCTGGCCACCGCCCTCGGCGGCCGGTCCTGGGACCGCGCCGGCCGGATCTGGTACGACGCGCTGACCGGCGGCCGGCTGCCCTCCGACGCCGACTTCACCGCCTTCGCCCGGGCCACCGTGGCCGCCGCCAGGGCCCGTTACCCCGACGACTCCTCGGTCGCGGACACCGTGACGGCCTCCTGGGCCCAGGTGGGCATCAGCCCCGGCTGACCGCACCACCGGCGCGGGCGCGGAGCGTGCCTCCGGGCGCGGGCCCGAAGGTCACGGTCCGGGAAAAGCGCCGCACCGGCCCCCGCCGGGTAGCACCATGGACACCATGCGTATCCAGGTGACCCGGACCGGCGGCCTTGCCGGCATCGTCCGCAGCGCGGAGCTCGACACCGCCGACCGGGTGGACGCCCCGCACGTCCACGCGCTCGCCCGCGAGGCCGTCGCGGGCGGGCTGCGCGCCCCCTCGTACGGGGTGCCGGACGGCTTCCACTACGAGATCACCGTCGACAGCCGGACGGTGTACTGCGCCGACCCCAAGCTCACCGACTCGCAGCGCGAACTGGTGTCGCTGGTGCTGCGCGAGGGCGCCTGAGCCGGCGCACCGGGCCGGTGCGCGCGCGGGCGCCCGCCGGCCGGCGACGGCACAGGCCCGGCCCGGGGGCCGGCGGGCGGGCGGGCCGGCG
>NZ_JBEPAK010000327.1:0-6431 GCF_040298565.1 Kitasatospora sp. NPDC001539
GCCGGTGGGCGGGCGCCCGGTGGTGTTCACCGTGGGCCTCCCCTGACCGGGGGCGGACGGCGCGGCGGGCCCGGCCCCCGCGCACCCCGCCCGGCCCCCCCCCGCCCGGGGCCCCCGCCGCTCGCGCGTTTCGGGCCGGGCGCGGGCGACCGGGAGCGCACTCCTGCCGACCGCCGCGCGAAATGGATTCGCCGATATGCGCCCGCCCGCCTCCGCCGGTCGGCGCGAAAGGCCGGTGGCAGGAACCGGGCGGCCCAATCCGGGCGCGGCGTAATCCTTTCGGTCCCGCTGCCGGCGCCGGGCCCGGATGTCCGGGCGCAGCCGTGGAACGCGCGGGGCGGAACGGGGAATGGGCAGCGTACCGCACCGGACGCCCCGCAGTGGGTGAGATCGCGCCAAAATCACCGGCGGGGGACGCCGGCATCCCGGTCGGCCGTCGTTCCGGCCTCCTGAACAGGCGAAGCGGCGGTCCTCCGGTCGACCCGGCTGACCTCGCGTCAACGTCCCATACCAAGAGCGGCGTCGACGATCCAGACCTTCTTTCGAGGTGATTTGCAAGTAGTCTGTCGTCACCCGCTCGAGAACCCGTGCGGCCTCCGGATCAATCCCGGAACCAGGGCGTTTCCGTCGAGCGGTCGACACGTTTTTCGTTACTGGGGGTGACTTTGTGGCGGAGGGTCACGCAATGCATTTCCATGTCTTAGGCCCGCTGGCGGTCCAGGCCAATGGAATACCAGTGCATCCGGGGTCTGCGCGCCAACGGGCAGTATTGTCCGCCCTTCTCCTGACGCCGGGCCAGCCGGTGACGGCGGAGCAGCTCACCGAGGCCGTCTGGCCGAGGAACCCGCCGAACGACGTCATGGCGAACCTGCACAGCTATGTGTCCAACCTCCGGCGGCTGTTGGAGCCGAACCGGCCACCCCGCAGTCGTGACACCGTCCTGCGGCGCGAACAGACCGGCTACGTGCTGGCGGTGAACGCCGACTGCCTCGACGCGGCGCTCTTCGAACGCCTGCTGCACGACGGGCGGCGCCTGCTCCAGGCGGGGACGTACCAGAAGGCCAGCCGCACCCTCGGGAAGGCCCTGGCGCTGTGGCGGGGATCGCCCTACCCGGAGGTCAGCGACTACGCGCTCGGCGCCCAGGCGGCCTCCCGGTTCGAGGAGTTGCGGCTCCTCGCCCTCGAGAGCCTGTGGGAGGCCAGGCTGGCCGAGGAGCACGACTTCTCGGTGATCGCCGCCGAACTGCCGGCGCTCACCCTGCGCTTCCCGACCCGGGAGCGGTTCAGTTGGCTGCTGATGAAGGCGCTGTATCGGTCCGGGCGGCGGGCCGAGGCGATCGACGCCTACCACCGGACCCGACGGACCCTGGCGGAGGAGTACGGCGTGGACCCGGGCGCCGAGTTGCAGGAACTGTTCGGCTCGATCCTGCGCGGCGACCCGGTCGCGGGCTGCGCGTGAGCACACCTCGGCCGTAGGCGCCCGCCGACAGCCCGGTGGCGACGGGTGAACCGCCCGCCGCCACCGGGCCCTCTTGTCGCGGGACATATGACATGGGCATGGTCGACACTTCCGGGCGGACGTCCAGGGCCGTCGGGGCGGCCCCCGCGCGCACTCCAAGACTCCTCCAAGTCGCCTCCAAGTCGTCGCCAAGATCGTTCTGCCAGTCTTCTTGTCGCCGAGCGGATAGATCGACACGAGGCGGTGGCAGCCGTCTCTCCCGGACGAAGGAGGCAGGCCACCGCGGGCGCGCGGCATTTGACGGATCCGGAAGACCGGACCGGACACGGGAGCGGGGACGGACGGGGGGACGGGACCTGGGGCGGGGGCCGGTGTCGGAGCCGGGGACCGGTGTCCGAGCCGGGGACCGGCGTTGGAGACGGGGCCGGCGTCGGAGCCCGGAGACGGCGACGGACCGTCGCCCACGGGACGGACCGCCTCGGCCCTCGCACGCGCAGCGACCGCGGAACGCGCTCCGTCGCCGTCTGCTCCGGTGCGGCGGGCAGCAGACCGAGACCACGAGGAAGGCCGAGTACGCAGTGCCCCAGACGAGTTGTGAGGACGACCCGGTCGCCGTCATCGGACTTTCCTGCCCGCCGCCCGGCCCCCGAGCCGACCACCAGGACGAGCCGCAGGGCGACCGGCGGGACGACCCGCGGGGCTACGACGGCCCGGACGGCGGCCCCGCGTTCTTCGGCATCCCGGCCGCCCAGGCCGCCGGGTACCGCCCCGAGGACTGGCAGTTGCTGGAACTCGCCTGGAGCGCGCTGGAGGACGCCGGGATCGTGCCCGCCTCGCTGCGCGGAAGCCGGACCGGGGTCTTCCTCGGCCCGTCCTCACCGGAGCCCTCGGCGGAGCGCCTCGCCGCCGTCCTCGACCTCCACGGGCCCCGGGTGACCGTCGACCCGTCCGGTCGCCCAAGGCCGTCAGACCCCGCGGAGCCGTCAGACCCGGCGGGGCCGTCAGACCCGGCGGGGCCGTCCGAGCCGCCCGCCCGGTCGGCCGTCGCGCTGGCCGCGGCGAGCCTGCTCCGCGCGGAATGCGACCTCGCCCTCGCCGGCGACGGTGACACCGTCCTCGCCGTGCTCCGGCGGCTGCCGGACGCGCAACGCGACGGGGACCGGATCCAGAGTGTGGTCACCGTCGAGCACGCCACCGCCGGCGTCGACCTCCTCGGCCTGGTCGGAGCCGCACCGACCGGTCCGGCGGCAGCTCGGCCCGCCCCGGTGGCCCGGCCCGCCGCCCGGCCGCTGCTCGCCACCACCTGGACGCCGCTGGTCCTCTCCGCCCGCAGCGACGACGCCCTGCGCGCCCAGGCCCGCGCGCTCCGGGACCAGCTGGCGGCCGATCCCGGCCTCCGACCCGCCGACGCCGGCTACTCGCTGGCCCTGACCAGGACGGCCTTCGAACGGCGCGCCGTCCTGGTCGTCGACAGCAGAGCGGACGCCCTCGACGGCCTGCGCGCCCTCGCCGAGGGCGGCTCCACCCCGTCGCTGGTACGCGGGACGGCGGAGCCCGGCCGCGGAGCCGTCTTCGTCTTCCCCGGCCAGGGCACCCAGTGGCAGGGCATGGCCCTCGACCTGCTGGAGACCTCGGAGCCGTTCCGGGAGCACATCCGGGCCTGCGAGGACGCGCTCGCACCGTACGTCCCGTGGTCGCTGACCGACGTGCTGCGCGGAGCGCCGGGCGCCCCCGCACCGGTGGCGGTCGACGTCGTCCAGCCCGTCCTGTTCGCCGTGATGGTCTCGCTCGCCGCGCTGTGGCGGGCCTGCGGAGTGGCACCCGCCGCCGTGGTGGGCGCCAGCCTCGGCGAGATCGCGGCCGCCCACGTCGCCGGCGCACTCGACCTGGACGACGCCGCCAAGGTGGTGGCGCTGTGGAGCCGGGCCCAGGCCGCCGCCGCCGGCCAGGGCGACCTCGTCTCCGCCCTCCTGACCCGCGAGCAGCTCGCACCCCGGCTCGCCCGCCGACCGGGCCGACTGGTCGTGGCCGGCAGCAACGGCCCGCGGTCCGTCCTGTTCTCCGGCGACCGGGAGGCCGTCGACGAACTGCTCGCCGAGCTCACGGCCGAGGGCATCCGGGCGAAGCGGCTCAGCAACGGACTCGCCGCGCACTCCCCCGGGCTGGGCCTCGACCGCGAGCTCGTCCTCGACGGCCTGGCCGACGTCCGCCCGCGCAGCTGCACCGTGCCGTTCTACTCCTCCCTCACCGGCGGACTGCTGGACACCGCGGCCCTAAACGCCGGCTACTGGCTCCGGAACATCACCAGCGAGATCCGCTTCGAGGAGGCCACCCGCGCGCTGCTGGCCGACGGGCACCGGCTGTTCCTGGAGGTCAGCCCGCACCCCGGCCTGCTCGGAGGCCTCCAGGAGACCCTGGACGACGAGGGCCTGACGGACGCGGCCGTCGTCGGCACCCTGCGCCGCGACCGGGGCGGCGCCGACCGGTTCCTCACCGCGATGGCCGAACTGCACGTCCGGGGAGCCGCGCCGGACTGGCAGGCCGTCCTCGGCGGATCCGGCGCCCGGCGCGTCCCGCTGCCGACGTACCCGTTCCGCGCCGCACGGTCGGACGCCTCCCGCCCGGGCACCGCCGGGGCCGCCGCGCTCCGCTCCGGCGCCGACCTGCACCGCCGGATCGGCGACCTGGTGCGCACCGAGATCGCGGCACTGCGCGGCGCCGCGGCGGCCGGCGCCGACGGGAACCGGCCGCTCCGGGACCTCGGCTTCGACTCCGCCATGGCGGTCGAACTGCGCAACCGGCTCACGGCTGCGACCGGCCTGCCGCTGCCGCTCACGCTGCTCTTCGACCACCCGACCCGGGAGGCCCTGGAGCGTGAGCTGCTCGCCCGGCTGACCGGTGAGACCGTCGCCCCGACGGAGCCGGACCCGACCGCGGCCGACGACCGGGAGCCGATCGCCATCGTCGCGATGGCCTGCCGCTACCCCGGCGGCGCCGACTCCGCCGAGCAGCTGTGGCAGCTCGTCGCGGACGGCCGGGACGCCGTCACGCCGTTCCCCGACAACCGCGGCTGGGACCTGGACGCGCTGTACGACCCGGATCCGACGCGCAGCGGTCGCACCTACGCCCGTGAGGGCGGCTTCCTGCACGACGCGGACCGGTTCGACGCCGGGTTCTTCGGGATCAGCCCGCGCGAGGCGCTGGCGATGGACCCCCAGCAGCGGCTGCTGCTGGAGACCTCCTGGGAGGCGTTCGAGCGGGCCGGCATCGACCCCGCGTCGCTGCGCGGCACCCGGACCGGCGTCTACGTCGGCGCGATGACGCAGGACTACGGCGTCCGGATGCACGAGGCGCCCGCCACCGTCGAGGGGCACGTCCTGACCGGCTCGACCGTGAGCGTCCTGTCCGGCCGGCTGTCCTACGTGTTCGGCCTGGAGGGGCCGGCGATCACCGTGGACACGGCGTGCTCCTCCTCGCTGGTCGCCCTGCACCTGGCCGCCCGGGCCCTGCGCTCCGGCGAGTGCTCGATGGCGATCGCGGGCGGGGCGGCGGTGATGGCCTCACCGGGCATGTTCGTCGAGTTCAGCCGGCAGCGCGGCCTCGCCCCCGACGGGCGCTGCAAGGCCTTCGCGGCCGCCGCCGACGGCACCGGTTGGGCGGAGGGTGTCGGTGTCCTGCTGCTGGAGCGGCTCTCCGACGCGCGGCGCCACGGCCACCGGGTGCTGGCGGTGGTGCGCGGCTCGGCCGTCAACCAGGACGGCGCCTCCAACGGGCTCTCCGCGCCGAACGGCCCCTCTCAGCAGCGGGCGATCCGGGCCGCGCTCGCGGATGCGGGCCTGACGCCGGCCGATGTGGACGCGGTGGAGGCGCACGGGACGGGCACCCGGTTGGGCGATCCGATCGAGGCCCAGGCCCTGCTGGCGACGTACGGGCAGGAGCGGCCTGCCGAACGGCCGCTGCTGCTGGGCTCGTTGAAGTCCAACATCGGCCACACCCAGGCGGCGGCCGGGGTCGGCGGCGTCATCAAGATGGTGATGGCGATGCGGCACGGCGTCCTGCCGCCCACCCTGCACGTCGACGAACCCACCCCGCACGTCGACTGGTCCTCCGGGGCGGTGGAACTGCTCACCGAGGCCCGGGAGTGGCCGGCCGGCGAGCGGACCCGCCGGGCCGCCGTGTCCTCCTTCGGCATCAGCGGGACGAACGCGCACGTCATCCTGGAGGAGGCGCCGCCGGTCGAGGACGCGCCCGCAGCGGCGAAGCGGCCGGAGGGTACGGCGCCTTCGCCCGTGGTGCCGTGGGTGCTGTCCGCACGGACCCCTGCCGCACTGCGCGCCCGGGCCGAACAGCTGCGGGAAGCCGTCGAAGCACGGCCCGAGTGGGCGGTCGCCGACGTGGCCTGCGCGCTGGTATCCGGGCGCTCGGTCTTCGAACACCGCGCGGTGGTGGTCGGGGAGAGCCGTACGGAGTTGCTGAGCGGTCTCGCCGCCGTCGCTGACGGGTCGGTGCCGACTCCGGACGGTACGAGCGCCTTCGAGCGTCCGGTGTTCGTGTTCCCCGGCCAGGGTTCGCAGTGGGCCGGCATGGGCGCCGAACTCCTCGACACCTCCCCCGTCTTCGCGGACTCCATCGCCCGCTGCCAAACCGCCCTCGACCCCTACATCGACTGGTCCCTCACCGACGCCCTGCGCGGCCACCTCGACCTCACCCGCGTCGACATCGTCCAACCCACCCTCTTCGCAACCATGGTCGCCCTCGCCGACCTCTGGCAATCCCTCGGCATCCACCCCACCGCCGTCATCGGCCACTCCCAAGGCGAAATCGCCGCCGCCACCATCGCCGGAGCCCTCACCCTCCACGACGGCGCCCGCATCGCCGCCCTGCGCAGCCAAGCCATCCTCGCCATCGCCGGACACGGCGGCATGGCCTCCATCCCCCTCAACCACCACGACACCACCCAACTCCTCGCCCC
>NZ_JBEPAK010000328.1:0-6419 GCF_040298565.1 Kitasatospora sp. NPDC001539
TTTTTTGTTTTTTTTTGTGTTTTACCACCTCTCGGGGGGGCTTTCCCACCCGCCCGCCGCCCCCCCCGCCCCCGCCCCCCCGCCGCCGTTCAACCGCAGGCCGCGCAGGCCGCGCAGGCCGCTGGGTCGCGTACCGCGGCCGGTGCGCGCTGCCGGTCAGCGCGCCGGCTGGGGCACGCGCTGGGACGGGACGGCCGGGGCCGGGCCCTGGGCGGCGGCGGCCGGAGCGGCGCCCAGCGAGGTGCCGCGGGTCTCCTCGGCCCACAGGGCGCACACCAGCAGGCCCACGGCCGTGGTCCCGGCGGCGATCAGCATCGTGGGGCCGGTGCCGAGGCCGGACAGCGACAGCGGCAGCAGGTAGGTGCCCACGGCCGCGCCGATCCGGCTCACCGAGGTGGCCACGCCCACGGCGGTGGCCCGGATCTCGGTCGGGAACAGCTCGTTCGGGTAGGTCCAGTCGAGCACGTTGGGCCCGCCGCACAGGAACGCGTACGCGCACAGCGCGGTCAGCGCCACGGCGGCCGGGGCGGTGGGCCACACGCCCAGCAAGGCCAGCGGGACGGTCATCAGCGCGAACGACCAGATGATGACGGGGCGCCGGCCCCGGGTGTCGATCAGGCGCAGCGCCGGGTAGCAGCCGAGCAGGAAGACCAGGCTGACCAGCCCGGTGCCCAGGGTCTCCATCACCGTGCCGCCCGGCATGCCGAAGGAGGAGAGGATCTGCGGGCCGAAGGTGAGCATCGCGAACAGCGGGCCGACCTGGCACAGGAAGAACAGGCCGCAGAACAGGGTGCGCCGCCGGTAGGGCGGGGTCATCAGCAGCCGCAGCCCGCCGGCGCTGCGGGCGCGCGCGGCCGGGTCGGGCATCAGCTCGCGGCCGTCGACGCGCACCCCGAGGTGCTTCTCGACCACCCGCACCGCGTCACCGACCCGCCCGTTCGCGGCCAGCCAGCGCGGCGACTCCGGCGAGCCGCGCCGGATCACCAGGAAGACCACGCACAGCACCGTGGAACTGGCCAGCATCCACCGCCAGCTGCCCGGTCCGGCCAGCTCCAGGAACAGATAGCCCACCACGTAGGCGAGCACCGAGCCGGCGTACCAGGCGACGATCTGCTGGCCGAGCAGCCGCCCGCGGTGCTTGGCGGGCAGCCACTCGGCGAGCAGGGAGGTGGCGATGGGGTAGTCGGCGGCCACCGCCATGCCGAGCACGAAGCGGAGCACGGCGATCGCCCACACCGCGTCCACCCAGAAGGAGAGCACCGAGCAGGCCACCATGACGAGCAGGTCGGCGGTGTACATCACCTCCCGGCCGATCTTGTCGGTCAGCACGCCGAACAGGGCGCCGCCGACGAACATGCCCACCAGCGCGGCGGCGCCGATCAGGCTGACCTGCGCGGTGGACAGGCCGAGGTCGGGGCGCATGCCGATCAGGGCGACGCCGACGATGCTCAGGATGTAGCCGTCGAGCAGCGGCCCACCCGAGCAGGCGAGGGCCAGCCTGCGGTGGAAGGCGGTATACGGGGCGTTGTCGATGGTCTGGGACATGGGTTTCGGGGTCCTCCGGAGCGTACGGAGCGCTGTCCGCGCGCCGTGCGCCGGGTAGACGGCAGGGAACGGCGCCGCCCACCGTGGACGGCGCCCCGCCCGGGCACACCGGGCGACCGTCCACGATTGCCCGGACCCGCCGTGAACACCGCGAGGTCGAAGGTCAACCGGATCAATGACCTTGGTCCCGAAACGGACAGGCCCTTCGACCACCCCGATCCAAGGCTCGCCCAGTCCTGCCGGGCCCTGCGGCCCCCCGGGCCCTGCGCCGCCACCAGGGCGCCGGAGCGGCGTGACCCTTCTCACCCGCACGGACCCAAACCCGCCCGGGGTGTGGCCTGCCCCACAACCCGGCCCGGTCGGCGACGGCGGGGGGCGGCGCGGCGAGCAGGGCCGGCTGCCGCACGTGTCAACGACGCCGCACCTGACCGGATGTCACAGTCCCATCCCCGTCGTGTCCTGACGATTGTGACGCCCCGCCCGCCACCCGAAACCGCCCCCCGAGCGTCCTGTGAGGTGTCCGAGCAGTCAGCACGCACCACCACCGGGGAGCCACCATGTCCGTCCGCCACCGCCGTCCGCTGCTCGCCTGCGCCGTCCTCGTCGTCGGGGCGGGGCTCGGGTCGACCGCCTGCGGGCCCGACAACGCCGACCCGGCCGCGGCCCCCACGGCGGGCGCCACGGTGGCCGCCACGCCCCCGACGGCGGGCGCCCCGGCGAGCGCCACGGCCTCGCACCCGGCCACCGGCGCGCCGCAGACGCCCGGCGCGAACCCCTCCGGCGGCCCCGCATCCGGCGGCACCGCATCCGGCGGCGCGGGCGCCGGATCCGCCGCCGCCCGTCCGTGCGACATCAAGAACCTCACCGTCCAGGCGGCGGCCCGCGCCGGGGCGCCCCACCAGTGGGTGATAGAGGTGCGCAACACCGGCGCGGCCGCCTGCACCCTGAGCTCCTCACCGGGAGTCGACCTGGGCGACTCCGCCGCGGCCGACCGGAGCAGGAACATCAAGCCGGTGCTCGCCAGCGGCACCGCGCGCTTCCCCGTCCCGGCGGGCCGCAGCGCCTACGCGGTGATCGACCTCGACCCGAGCGGCGCCACGACCGGCACCGCCCCGGGCGTCAACGAACTCAACGTGCTGGCCGACCAGGACGACGCCAACATGCCCCTCGCCGACACCAGCAACGTCCCCCTGCCCGGCGGCGTCCACGTCCTGAACCCCCGGATGGGCCTCTACCGGGCCGACGTGGCGCAGGCGGTCGCCTCCATGACCACCGCCGGCAAGTAGCCCGGCACGGCCCCGGCAGCGGCCCGGCCCCCGGTCCCGTACCGACCCCGCGCCGGACGTCCGCGCGCGGCCGCGGGTCAGCCGCCCGTGCCGGGGCGGGCCGCGCGCAGCCGGGCGATGCCCACGTCCAGCGCGGCCTCCAGATGCGTGAGGTCGCCGGTGGTGAGCAGGATCAGCACCCCGCCCTGGACGCCGGCCAGCAGCGCCGCGGCCTCCCGGTCGGCGTCCAGCTCCGGGGTGACCTCTCCGGCGTCCTGCAGCCGGCGGATGCCCGCGGCGAGCTGCCCCCGCCACTGCCCCAGCAGCTCGCCGGCCACCGCCCGCGCCGCGCTCGTGGCCGATCCCAGCTCGGACAGGGCCACGTGCAGCGGGCAGCTCGGACCCTGCGCGCGGTAGCGGGCGACGACCTTGTCGCGCCACTGCTGCCAGTCCTCCCAGGACGCCAGGGCGCCCAGCTCCGGCTGCTGGTCGTCGATCACCCGAGCCGCCTCGTGGCGGGCCACGGCCAGCAGCAGGTCGTCCTTCCCACCGGGGAAGTAGTGGAACAGCTGGCTCTTGCTGGTCGCGGTGCGGGCCATGACGTCCTCCAGCCGCAGCGCGAACACGCCCTGCTCGCGGATCTGCCCGGCGGCGCCCTCGACGATGCGCAGCCTGGTCGCGGCGCCCTTGCGGGTCAACGGCACGAGTCCCTCCCGGTCCTGGTCGCAGGGCTTCGAGACGATCCTCCCCCACCCCCGGCTCAGGGCAGGAGCAGCAGCTTGCCGGTGGTGCGCCGGGACTCCAGGTCCGCGTGCGCCCGGGCCGCCTCGGCGAGCGGGTAGCGGCCGGTGATCCGCGGCGTCAGCCGACCGTCCAGGACCAGGCCGAACACCTCGCCGACGCGCCGCACCAGGGCCTCGGGGGTGGGGACGTGGTGGTGCACCACGGGGTAGGTGAGCAGGATGCTGTTCGGCAGGTCGGTGGGCCGCAGCGTGGGGACGCCCATGAACGGGCCGTAGTAGGCGTGCACCCCGTGCGGGCGCAGCGCCAGCTGCGAGGACGTGAAGGTGTCGGCGCCGCCGCCGTCATAGACGACGTCGGCCCCGCGCCCGCCGGTCAGCTCCCGCACCCACGCCTCGAAACCGCCGCCGGAGTGGACCAGCACGTGGTCGGCGCTGGCCTCCTTCGCGGCGGGGGCCTTCTCCTCGCGCGAGACCAGGCCGAGCACGGTGCCGCCGCGGGCCTTGACCATCTGGGTCAGCAGCAGGCCCACCCCGCCGGCCGCCGCGTGCACCACGGCGGTGTCACCCGGGCCGATCGGATGGGTCTCGGTGCTCAGGTGGTGGGCGGTCAGGCCCTGCATCAGCAGGCCGCCGGCCGTCTCGTCGTCGATGCCGTCGGGCACCTTCACCAGGGAATCCGCCGGAACGGCGAGCAACTCGGCGTAGCTGCCCGGGTGGTAGAACCAGGCGACCCGGTCGCCGACGGCCACCTGCGTCACCCCCGCGCCGAGGGCCGTGACGTACCCCATGCCCTCGGCACCCAGGACCGCCGGCGCCTGCCAGCCCGCGGCGCCCTGCGAACGGGCGCCGACGTCCATGTAGTTGACACCGGCCGCGCCCAGGCGCACCAGCACCTCGCCGGGGCCGGGGACGGGGTCGGGCAGCTCGGTCCAGCGCATGACCTCGGGGCCGCCGTGCTCCTCGATCCGGATCGCGTGCATGGGGTGACCTTCCTGTACGGGCTCGCTCGAAGGGAACGTCCAGCACGGTAGGCCGCCGAAAATGGACCCACAAGTCCAGAATCCTTGCGTCGAACGGGAGTTGCCGAGGGTGAGGCCGCAGGTCCCGGATCCTTGATCAGCCGACCGGGACCGGGACGCCCCGCACGAGCAGCGGAAGACCGGCGCCGTGCTCCCAGGCGTCCCACGCGTCCTCGACACGCCGGTCATGGTCGTCCGCCATGACCTCGCGCAACCTGGACCGGGGCACCCAGTGCAGGGTGCGGATGCCGTCCGGCGGCTGGTGGCGGCCGACGGCCTCGGCCTGCCGGGGAGTGATCATCCCGCCCGCGTAGACGAAGTTGACGCCCTCGGGGGCCTTCGCGGCGGGCACGTAGTCGATCGTGAGGATCGTCCGCAGGGCGATGACGAGCCCGGTCTGCGTCTCCAGGTGCCGGCGCGCCGCGAGGTGCGGAAGCTCGTCCTGCTCGGCGCTGCCGCCGGGCAGGACCAGGCCGTCCCGGTGGGCGGAGTCGACCAGCGGGACGAGGAACTCGTCCCGCTCGTCGGGGTCCTCGCGCAGCACGAAGACCTGCTGGCCGCAGCGCTGGGCGGGGGGACGGGACATGAGGCGGGTCGTGCTCAACTCTGCTCCAGACGTGAGGAATCGACGGCCGCAGGCGCTCTGAGTCGCGCTGCGCGTCCGGTGGATCACTGGATGTAGCCATGGTGGCGCTCAGCTCGCTACGATCACCAGGCTTCAACCTTCACAGTTCTGCCGAGTGACAAGGCGGGGAGAGCCATGGGGCCCGATGAAGACGATCAGTCGTTGTCTCCTGCCATGCGTTTCGGGAGCGAACTCCGCAGGCAGCGACGTGCAAGAGGTTGGTCCCAGACCGCACTTGGCAAGCGGATGGGCTACAGCCATGGGCTGATCTCGTACATCGAAGGAGCGAAGAAGCCTGTAACGCGTAAATTCGCGGTTGCGGCCGACCAGGTGTTCGATACGGGTGGGTTGTTCGTCGAACTGTGGCGACGGATCTCGAACGCCAGCCTGCTGGAGGGATTCGACGAGTATGTCGAGGCGGAGACGCGGTGCCGGAAGATCCGCACCTTTGAATTGAACGTCATTCCTGGCCTGTTCCAGACCGAGGCGTACGCAGTGGCCTTGGCGAGTGCGGCAGTTCTTCGCGGCAGCATCACCAGGTCTCAAGCGCAGGAGCGAGTCGGGTTCCTGATGGGACGACAGCAGGTACTTCGTCGGGATCCGCCGCCGACAGTCCACGCGGTCATGGACGAGAGCTGCCTTCGTCGCCCGGTGGGAGGGCGTGACGTCATGCTGCATCAGCTTCAACATCTTGAGGGCCTGGCCGAGCTCCCGAACCTTACGCTGCAAGTGGCCCCGTTCGTCCTCGGGGAGCATGTCCCATTCACGATGCCGATAGTTCTGCTGACTCTGCGAGACCGCTCGGTCGTCGGCTATGCCGAGTCTCAGGCGCGTGGCATCGTGGAGCGAGGACACAAGACGGTGGAAGCCTGGGACAGTGACTACGATCAACTCCAGGTGGAGTCACTGTCGAAGGCGGCTTCACTCGATGTGATCCGCGCTGCTCGGAAGGACCTCGAATGACCAGCCCCACTCTCGACTTGACGGGTGCCGTGTGGAGAAAGTCCGGCTTCAGCAACAACGGGGGCAACTGCGTTGAGGTGGCGCCCGGGTTCGCCGGTGTGATGCCGGTCCGCGATTCGAAGGACCCTCACGGGCCGGCCCTGGTCTTCCCGGCCGAGGCCTGGGAGTCGTTCGTCGCCGCCGTCCGCAGCGGCGAGTTCGGCGACGTCTGACACCCGCACGCCCGACGCCGCGGGCCCGGACCGTGCACGGTCCGGGC